>JAPUKF010000049.1 GCA_027295805.1 Acidobacteriota bacterium
CACCCCGGCCGCGGTGTTCCGTGGCTCTGGAAAGCTGGGAGAGGGCCACCACGGGAATCTTCAACTCCTTGGCCAGTTCCTTGAGGGAACGGGAGATGTCGGCGATCTCCAGGTTCCGGTTTTCATGGTCGCCCCGTCCGCGCATGAGCTGCAGGTAATCCACAATGATCAGGTCCAGGTCATGTTCCAGGGCCAGGCGGCGCGACTTGGCGCGCATCTCCAGGACCGCGATCCCCGGAGTGTCGTCGATGAAGATGGGGGCTTTGTTGAGCTCCTGCACGGCTTCCAGGATCTCCTCCCACTCCCGCTTGCTGAGGCGTCCTGTGCGCAGGCGATGGCTGTCCACCCGTGCCTGGCTGGCCAGAAGTCGTAGGTAGAGTTGCTCCTTGCTCATCTCGAGGCTGAACAGCCCTACCGTGCGCCCATCGCGAAGAGCCGCATGGTGAGCGATGTTCAAACAGAGGGCTGTCTTGCCCATGGACGGCCGGGCGGCGATGAGGATAAGATCGGAAGGCTGCAGGCCGGAAGTCTTGCTGTCCAGCTCCTGGAAGCCTGTGGAAATTCCGGTGACCGGATTATCGCCGGTCATGGCCTGAAGCCGGGTCACGGCCTCCTCGGAAATGGACTGCATGCCGGTGAATCCACCACGATACTGACTCTGGGCAATGGAAAAAATCGATTTTTCCGCTTCATCCAGAACCTGATCGGCATCTTCCTGGGCGGCAAAGCAGGACTCGATGACGCGATTGGAGGCGTCGATCATTTCGCGCAGGACAGCTTTGTCTTTCACGATGGCGGCGTAATGATCCACGTTGGCAGAGCGGGGGACGCCGTCCAGGAGGGCGGCCAGGGCGATGGTGCCGCCGCTGGCTTCCAGGCCGCCGCTGCGCTCCAACATCTCCTTGAGGGTCACCAGGTCAATGGCGGCGGCTCGCTCGGCCAGGTCGATCATGGCCGCGAAGATGCGCCGGTGGGCAAGGTGATGGAAGTCGCCGGGTTTCAGGCGCTGCAGAGCCACGTGCATGGTGGAGTTATCCACCAGAACGGCTCCCAGGACAGAGCGCTCAGCGTCAAGATTATGGGGGAGTTCTTTTTCTGTGCCCAGTAGGACCGACACCGGAAGTCCGCTCGCATTGGTAGATGACCGGGGCTCGGGTTCTGGCCTGGATTGTGCCCGGCCCGGGCATCGTAGCATAAGGCCACTGGCGCCTCTGGTAAGATGTGCGGCGCCAACCGGCGCTTCAGCATGAAAAATGAGTCTATGCGCATCCTGCTTATCGACACGGCCTACCTGGGTGATCTGGTCCTCGCCACGCCTTTGGTGCGTGCTGCCGCGGAACACTCCAGCGAGGGGCAGGTTGACATCATGACATCTCCGGCCGGAGCCCAGGTTCTGGAGCACCATCCCCTGGTGGGCAGCATGTATGTCCTCCACAAGCGGGGCAAGCAGCGTGGGATCGCCGGCCTGCGTGCGGCTATTGCCTGGATCCGAGGCCGTGCCCCCCAGACGACCATCATGCCGCGGCGCTCCCTGCGCAGTCTGCTGGTGGCCCGACTGGCGGGAGTGCCCTGCCGCATCGGCTTCGATCATGGTCTCGCAAGGATGCTCCTGACTCACCCGGTCCCATTCCAGAAGACCCTGCACCAGGTCGAACGCAACCTGGAACTCATGCGCCCCCTGGGCGTGCAGCCGTCTTCAACGGGCAAGCCGGGTCACCCTCTCGAGGTCTTTCCCTCCCAGCGCGACCGGCAGGAGGTGGATGCCTGGCTCCACGGGAACGACCTGCAGCACCCGGGTTCGTTTTTCGCCCTTGCCCCGGGGTCGGTCTGGACGACAAAGCGCTGGCCGGCGCAGCGGTTTGCCCAGGTTGCAGTCGCTCTGGCGGCGGAGAAGCCCGTTCTCATCATCGGCGGTCGGGATGAGAAAGACCTGGGGGCCTCGATCCTGGCCTCCCTGCCTGCGGCTCTGGCCGGCGCCGTCCATGACGCCACGGGCCTGTTCACGGCGGCCGGATCGGTCCACCTGCTTCGTCACGCCGCAGTTCTCATCAGCAACGATTCCGGCGCTCTGCACCTGGGGCAGGCGGCCGGGATACCTCTGGTTGCCATCTACGGGCCCACGGCCCCGTCCCTGGGTTATGCGCCGCGAGGCGAAGGGCATGCCCTGCTGGGACGGAATGATCTGCCCTGTCGGCCCTGCGGGCGCCACGGTGCCACGCATTGCCCAGAATCGCACTGGCGTTGCATGCTGGATCTTGAGGTGGCTGAGGTTCTTGCAGCGGCCTCACGGATTGCCAGGGAGGCCGCGTGAGAGAGATTCCCCTTCCTCCCCCCGGGAGCAAGGCCGCCCGACCCCGCATCCTGGTCATGGGCGACGTCATGCTGGATCGATTGATCCAGGGTGAGGCGCGCCGGCTATCGGTGGAGGCGCCGGTGCCCATCGTGCTTCAGCAGAGCGATAGCCAGAGAGCGGGCGGTGCCGCCAACGTGGCCGTCAATCTGGCGGCCCTGGGTGCGCAGGTGGTCCTCACGGGAGTGGTCGGCCGCGACAGTGAAGCAGAGTCTCTGGAGCAGGTCGTGCGCGAGGGGGGGGTGGAAGGCGTGCATTTTGTGTCGCGGGCAGATCTGCCCACGACGGTGAAGACCCGTATCGTGGCTCACCGCCAGCAGATTGCCCGCCTGGACCGGGAAGCCGTCCATCTCCTGGACGCGGACAGTCTCGCCGGGCTGCTGGCCGTTTTGCGCCGCGAGATCCCGCGCAGCCGGGCCATCCTGGTCCCGGACTACGGCAAGGGCGTTGTCACGCCCTCCCTGTGGTCCTCACTGGTGGAGCTTTGCGCCAGGGAGGAAGTGCCTCTGCTCGTGGACCCGAGCCCCCGGGCAGCCGCCGGCGACTATCAAGGAGCCTCCCTGGTGAAGCCCAACTGGGCCGAGGCGCTGCGCGCTGCCCGGAGGCCCGGAGAGGAACCACCCGGCGTGGAGGAGATCGGCCGGCGCTGGCTTGCGGCCAGCGATGCCTTAGCCGTTCTCATCACCCGTGGTGAGGCGGGCATGTCCCTGTTCCGCCCGCATCAGCCTGCTTTCCATGCCCCCGCCCAGCGGCGGGACGTGTTCGACGTCACCGGCGCCGGCGACACGGTCCTGGCCACCATGGGCTGGGCCATGGCCGCCGGCCTGGAGCTGGAAGATGCCACCTGGCTGGCCAATCTGGCGGGAGGGCTTGCCGTGGAGCGGTTTGGCACGGCGAGAATCGGGCGCCGTGAACTGCAAAGAGGGCTGGCGCCGGAAGGGGATCTGGAAGACAAGCTGATCAGCCGTGGGGCTCTGGAAAGTTTCCTGGCCGCCCACCGCCGCGAGGGGCGCCGCATCGTCTTCACCAACGGTTGTTTTGACATCCTGCACCCCGGACATCTGCGCCTTCTGCGCCGTTGCGCCGCCTGCGGTGACGTCGTGGTCGTCGGCCTCAATTCCGACAGTTCGGTGCGTCGCTTGAAAGGAGCCCGACGTCCCGTGCTCTCGGCCGGTGACCGTGCCCTTGTGCTGGCCGCCCTGCCCGAGGTTCATGCCGTGGTCATCTTCGAGGAGGACACGCCGGCGGAACTGATCGCCCAGGTCCTCCCCGACGTCCTGGTGAAGGGAGGCGATTACCGCCCCGAAGATGTTGTCGGCCGCGACCTGGTGGAGGGGCGCGGGGGCCGCCTGGAGTTGATCCCCCTGCGCGCAGGCATTTCAACGTCGCGCCTCGTGGAGGGCATGGAAGCCCATGACCCGGCTGATGATTCTGAGAGCCGGTCCGGAGGAAAGAATTGAAGAGCGTCAAGGAGCAGATCGTCAGGGCCCTGGAAGAGCGGCGCAATGTCTGGTCCCGTGCCGGGGCCGGCGCCGATACGGTCGCGACCCTGGCGAAAGCCTGTGTCACATCCCTTCGTGCCGGCGGGAAGATCTTTTTTTTCGGCAACGGCGGCTCGGCAGCTCAGGCGGAGCATCTGGCCGCCGAGCTGGTAGGCCGGTATCTTCGCGACGATCGCCCGCCCCTGGCGGCGCTGGCCCTGGGAGGTGGAGGTGCGCTGGCCAGCGCCCTGGGAAACGACTACGGGTTCGAAGTCATCTTTTCCCGTCAGGTTGAAGCCCTGGCCAACAAGGGCGACGTTCTTGTCGGCCTCTCCACATCGGGGCGCTCCAGAAACGTTCTGGAGGCACTGGCCACCGGCCACCAGCACGGCTGCATCACGGCCATGTTCACCGGTGATCATGATCTGGGGGAGATGGAGGGGGTCCATCATCTCCTGCGGGTGCCATCCAGGGAAACTCCCGCCATACAGGAACTGCACCTGTTTTTCGGGCACCTGCTGTGTGAAGCCATCGAGAACGAGTTCCTCGGCAGCCGTGAGCGGGCGTGGTAGGATCATGATTGTCGGAGTCGGTGAGATGGTCGCTGCGGCCTTGTGCCGTGGAGGAAAGTCCGAACTCCATAGGGCAGCGTGCCGGGTAACGCCCGGCGGGGGCGACCCCAGGGAAAGTGCCACAGAAAACGAACCGCCAACCTTCGCGCAAGCGGAGCGGTAAGGGTGAAAAGGTGCGGTAAGAGCGCACCGCGCCACCGGGCAACCGGAGGCGGCAGGGTAAACCCCACGCGGAGCAAGACCAAATAGGGGGGCGTGATGAGGGCGGCCCGCCCCAGGCCCCCGGGTAGGTCGCATGAGGGAAGGGGAGACTCTTCTCCCAGATGAATGGCCATCACCGGGCCTCGGCCCGGGACAGAATTCGGCTTACGGCCGACTCCGACACTTTCACCCGGCCCGTTGCCGGTCGCCAGGATCATGAGATGAGCAGCGAAAGACAGCCGCAAGACCTCAAAAATGCCATCCGCGAAGCCGCCCGGCGCCGGCTCCCCGAATTCATGGAGATGGTCCGTTGGCTCTACCATCATCCCGAGCTTTCCGGCGAGGAAAAGGAGAGCTCGCGGCGGCTGGCCGAGCCGCTGCGCCGGGCGGGATTTACGGTCAGCTTCGGCGTGGGCGATCTCCCCACCGCCTTCGTGGCCCGGCGCCGACGGGGGAAGCGGCCAGTTCTGGCCTACCTGGCCGAGTATGACGCCCTGCCTGAGATTGGCCATGGCTGCGGGCATAACCTGATAGGCACCGCCGCCATGGGCGCGGCCCTGGTTCTGGATGAGGTCGCCGCCGACCTGGGAGGTGAAATCCGCGTGCTGGGAACCCCGGCGGAAGAGACCCTGGGTGGCAAGGTCGCCATGGTGGAGGCGGGGGTCTTTGCCGATGTTGATGCGGCCCTCATGGTGCATCCTGCCAGTGAAGACAGGGTGCTCAGCGATTCCCTGGCCTGCCAGTCTCTGGAAGTTGCCTATCTCGGTCGCGGCGCCCATGCGGTGGCCCACCCTGAAAAGGGAATCAACGCCCTGGATCCCCTGCTGGCCCTCTTCTCCGCGCGAGATGCCCTGATGCGCCAGAGTCGCCCTGGCCTGCGCATTGTCGGCGTCATCCGGGAGGGCGGTGTGCGCCCCAACGTGATCCCTGAGCGGGCGGTGGGACATTTTTCTCTGCGGGCGCCCGACCGTGAACGCCTGGCGGCAGCCCTGTCCGCTTTCCGCAACCATGCCCGCCGGCTGGCCGCCAGTTATGGATGCAAGGTGGAGCTCACCCTCACGGATTTCGCCTACGATGAGATGCTGACCAACCGGCCCCTGGCCGATGCCTACCGGGCCAACCTGGCGTCCCTGGGGGTTGCGGTCAACGACGCTCCGCGGGAGAACATGGGCTCCCTGGACATGGGCAATGTTTCCCACGCCGTCCCCAGCGTGCACCCGTTCTTTGCCCTGGTACCCCAGGGTCTTGCCAGCCACACGCGCGAATTTGCACAGGCGACCATCACCGAGGCCGGGGAAGCGGGCCTGCTGCGCTCCGTGCAGGCGCTGGCCATGACAGGGCTGGATATCCTCGCCGACCCGGATCTTCTGCGCCGCGCCCGGGAGGAACACAGGGAGAGCGGCCGGGGTCGCGGCAAGAGCGAGGCATGACCTTCTCCATCCCAGCCCTGGGACCCGGGGACAGCATTCACGTGGTGGCCCCCGCCGGGCCGGTCCATGGCGAAGCCGTGAAGCGCGGCATGGCGGTCCTCTCGGGCTGGGGGGTGAGTCCCGTGGCCGGTCGTCACCTGCTGGAACGACAGGGATACCTGGCCGGTTCCGATGAGGAGAGGGCCGCGGATCTGACTGCGGCCTTCGGGGATACAGGCACCTGTGCTGTGGCCTTCGCCCGGGGCGGGTATGGCACGACCCGCCTCCTGCCTCTCTTGGATCTGCCCGGTCTCGCGGCCCGGCGCCGATTGATCCTGGGTTATTCCGACGCCACCGCCCTGGGTATGGCCCTTTCCCTGGACCGGCCCCAGCCTCATCTTTATGGTCCCGGCATCGCCGAACTGGGTGCGCAGGCACCCGATCATCATGAAGCGAGCCTGGAGGCGGGACTCCTGGGGAGGCATCCAGGAGGGATCCAGACAATCCAGGGACTCCAGACGGTCCGGCCGGGGCATGCACGCGCGGTGGTCATGGGCGGTTGCCTGAGTCTCATGGCAGCGCTGGCCGGGACTCCCTTCATGCCATCTCTGAGGGGACGCATCCTCTTCCTGGAGGATGTGGGTGAAGAACCCTATCGCCTGGATCGCATGCTCACCCAGCTCTCCGCGGCAGGGGTCGTCAAGGGCCTGAGCGCGCTCATCCTGGGCCGGTTCACCGGTTGTATTCCGCGCCCGGAAGCCGACTCGCCCTCCGCCGAGGAGGTTCTCCAGTCATGGGCGCGGGACCTGGACGTGCCGGCTGTATCGGGGCTGCCGGCGGGGCATGGTCCCGGCCGTGTGACCATCCCTCTGGGCGTGGAAGCCGACCTGGATGCCGAAACAGGCACCGTCGCCTTCCATCATCAGTAAACGGGGCAGGATCCGGATTCCCGTTCACTCATGATGGCTCTATGTCCGCCTTGATGCCGAACACGGTTTGCCCCACGGTGACTTCGCCGGAGATGTCATCTTCCACCGTGACCTCCAGCCGGAAGGTCGCGGCCGGCCAGTTGATCAGAGGGAACGACCAACCCTGCACCGAACGGGTTCGGTCCCGGTAGATGATGGGGCGGCCGATGGCGGAGAACTCACCGTCTCTCAGCACGAAGAAACGGTAGGTGACATGCAGGCGCGGGTGGCCGGTGAGGGCATCCCGGGCGGCGCCGTAGACCTGGTAGTAGAGGGCGAACTCCTCACCGTTCTGCAGACTCGCCTGCGTGCGGGGGATGACCCGGTAATTGCCCAGGCGGAACGGCGCCGCGGCTTCCGGCCCGGGTTGCGGCGTCTCATCGGCCACAGGTTGAAGCTGGTGCGCCAGAGAGAGTGTGGAGAGCGCCAGGCCCGAGGCGGGGAAGGCCGGTATGTTCACCCTCTCCCGGTAGGAACCGATGGTGTCGTTCTCACGGTCCAGAATCCCGAACGAAGCGTTGTAGGCGCCGGGAGGAACAGCCATGACCGCCTGGTACAGCAGGATCCCTTTCACGGCCCCGGCCGGTGCCGGCACCAGGGCCTGGTCACCGGCCAGGAGGATGATCCGCTGCGGGTCTTCCACACTTTCCAGGCGCCCCACAACGAGCAGGTCCCCGCCCCGGGGAAACAGGCCGGGGGCGAACGACGTGGCGTCGGCACCGACCGTGAAAACCACAAGGGTGTCCGACCCGGTGGTCTTGTAGAAGTCGGAGCGCAGGAGGAAGGGAATGCGGCCGAAAAACTCCTCGCTGGTGACCAGCTCGCCGAGAAGTTCATCGGGCTGGGGGACATGGGTCAGGGTGCCCAGATCCAGGGCCACGGCGACATCCTGGTAGAGGTTCAAGAGCGATGCCTGGCGGCCGGGATCGACGGCTTTGCCGCTGACATCATCCACGACCACCGCCCGGACCGACTCCGACATCATGTTCTGGTACAGAGTCCAGTCCCGGCTATCGCGGCTGAGCTCGTATTCGCCGCTGGAGGTGAGCCGGAAGGCCAGGATGAAGTGGGGGGGCAAGCGGCTCGTGGGCCTGTTCCTGTAGATCCAGCGCTCCAGCCCGTGATAGGACTCACCGGGTTTGTCGGCACCGTAAACCCGAACGGCACTGCCGCCTCCTCGTTGCCGTGGCACCGAGAC
>JAPUKF010000005.1 GCA_027295805.1 Acidobacteriota bacterium
TGCACGTCCGCTACGAGCCCCAGGTTAACCCCATGGATGGCACCGTGAGCCTGGTGGCCACGGAGGCGGTGCCGGACGTGATGCTGCCGGTGGAGATCGACCTGGCTTCGTTCCTGCCCGTAGCAGACCTTCCCCGCCGCCTGAGCTGGAAACTGGACGGCCCCGGTGGACAGCCCATCCCGGTGCAGGCCCTGATCCAGGGTGTCATCATCACAGAAGACCGCCTCGTGGTGCAGTTGGGATTGCAGGCACGGGGAAGCCATCGTGTTCCGGATTGAAATTCTCATGGCGATACGACAATGAGCGAAGTCACCGATAACAAGGAGTTCTTCTAATGTACGCAGTGATATTCAGAGCCGAGCTCAACGAGTTGAATGAAAACTACTCTGAAACAGCGGCACGCATGCGAGAACGTGCCATGAGCAAATATGGCTGCACTGAATTCATATCGGTGATGGAAGGGATGCAGGAGATCGCAATCTCCTACTGGGAGACTGAAGAACAGATCAAGCAATGGAAACAGGATTCAGAACACCTTGCGGCGCAAGAGCTCGGGCGCTCCAGATGGTACAAGTCCTATTGCGTTCAAGTGGTGGAAATAATCCGTGAAAGCAGTCGCCGCACCTGATAACGAACTCCATGCTCATTCTTCACGGTTGAGCGGCCGCTCCTGTGCGTTCCCATCCAGGGCGAGGATGGTGTGCAAGAGGACGTTGGCGCCCCTGGCCACGGCCAACCGACTGGAGAATTCCTCGGGTGAGTGACTTATGCCGCCGGCACTGGGCACGAAGATCATGCCCATGGGCATGATGCTGGCGATGGCCTGAGCATCGTGCCCGGCGCCCGACGGCATGCGCTTATGGGAGTAACCGAGCCGCGTTGCAACATCGGCGATGGTGTCGCGAATGAAGCCGTCCGTCGCCGCGGCGGTCTCGTGGATGGGGCTCTTGCGGAAGGAGATTGTGGTGCCGGTGGCGCGGGCTATGCCGCGGGCTTCGGTTTCGATGCGGGCAAAAAGATCCAGAATGCGGGCGTTGGACAGATCCCGGATCTCCAGGCTTGCCACCACACGGCCGGGGATCACATTGGGCGCACCGGGCTCGGCGCTGATGCGGCCGACGGTCCCCACCTGGGCTCCAGGCTCGGCGGTGATGATGCGGTTGACGGCCAGAACCAGTTGCGCTGCGGCCATGAGAGCATCCTGGCGCCTGTCCATGGGCGTTGTGCCGGCATGATTCGCCATCCCCTGGACAATCATGTCCCACCAGTCGATCCCAACGATACCTGTGACCACACCGATGTCAATGTCCTCGCTGTGGAGGATGGCTCCCTGCTCGATGTGCATCTCCAGGAAGGCGGCATACTCCCCGGACCTGTGCGCGGCGCGATCCAGATGCTCAGGGTCGCCGCCCAGCCGCCGGATGCCCTCGCCGATGGTGAATCCCGCATGGCTCTGCTCGGCCAGGACCCCCGGGGCCAGATGGCCGACGAAGCTCTTGGAGCCGATGAGGCCGCCTTCCTCATCGACAAAGATGATTACTTCCAGCGGGTGGCGAGTGACAACATGATTCTCCAAAAGGACCTGAGCCACCTCGATGGCTGCCAGGACGCCCACCTGGCCGTCGTAGTTGCCACCGTTTGGCACCGAATCACTATGTGAGCCGAAGAGAATCGGTGGGAGCGCAGGGTCGCTCCCCGCTCTGTGCCCGATGACGTTGCCGGCAGCATCGATGGTGACATTGAGCTGTGCTGCGCGCATCAACTCCATGAGATATTCTCGGCCCTGAAGGTCCGCAGCGGAAAAGGCCACCCTGCTGACACCGCCCTCAGGGTTGGCGCCGAAGGTGCCCAGTTGGAGTATTCTGGCTTCCATACGCCCGGCGTTGACCCGCAGATCCGATGATGGGCTGGCCGCCAGTGAGGCCCGCACGATCTCGCGGTCGTTGCGCACGATGATGTGGCGGTTGGCGTAGGCGGGGTGCGACCAGAGCACGGCACCCAGCTCGCGGCGGCCGCCACCCTTGGATGTGGGTTCGATGAGCGCTGTGCGGTCGATCTCTTCATACCCTTCAGGACTCAAGCGCGCGATGATGAGTTCCCCCTTGTCGTCGTTGATGAAGTAATGGTCGCCATGCCGGACCATGAAGCCCGCAGCCCAGCGAGTCGGCTTTCCGAACAGGTCCAGGGATTCCCAGATACGTTCCCCGCTGGCGACCTTGAGCCCGCGCAGTTCGCCGTAGCTGTCAATGCCGTAGATGAAATCCCCGTCCAGGACAGGCGTTGCGATCAAGGCGTGGAGAGCCTGGGTGTCAGCGGGCTGCTCACTCTTGCCCTTCTTCCGCCAGAGCCGTCTGGCAGCCGGTTTCTCCGTATCCAGTTCCAGCATCATGGCGCCGTCGTAGAAGGCGGACACGAGCAAGTGATTGTTCTGGATGACCGGAGTCACGACAGTGAGGCCCATGCGTATCTCGAACGGCTGCTCCCAGTAGACCTCGCCGGTGCTTGGATTCAACGAACTGACCGCCTGGGGGTGCCAGATGATGAGTTGATCCACACCCCCCGCGTGGACCATGACCGGTGGTGCATAACCCGGGTCTCCGGCGGACGGAAGCGCCCGCCACTTTTCTTCGCCGGAGTCCTTGTCGAACGCGACCACCTGGGCGTTCTCCTCACCACCCACCAGGGCGATGAGCAATTTTTCATGGACCAGGGGTGCGCTCACCACTCCCCATGTGGGTACCGCGGCGGCGAACTCCTTGACGAGGTCATGCTGCCAGCGCACTTCTCCCGTGCGGGTGTCGAGAGCGAACAAGCGGCCCATGGCACCCATGATGTAGACGTTGTCGCCGTCGACAGTGGGCGTGGCGCGGGGCCCGCTGGCCCAGGTCGGCTGGGTGCTCGCGTAGTCGACCTTCCACTCGTGCTTCCAGAGCAACTTCCCCGTCTTCTCGTCCAGGCACAGTGCGCGCTCGGTGCCATGGATGCCTTCCTCCCGTACGAAGTCCGTCACGAACACGCGCCCGCCGGCCACGGCTGGTCCCGCGTAGCCCTCGTGAATCGGGACTCGCCAGGTGTAGGCCAGCCCTTCTGTGGGAAAGCGTGCGAGGATCCCGTCCTCGTTCCACACACCCTGGCGGCCCTTGCCCCGCCACTCCGGCCAGTCCTCGGCCCGGACCGGGACCTGGGCCGTGACGAGGGATACCACGACCGCCAGGACAGGTAGCAGATATCGCAAGGTGACTCCTTTATTCCCCATGATCCCCTGTACCAGAGGAGCCTAACATGAATGCGGTGGGACAGCAGTCCTTGACTTGAGCTTCCGCCAGGGCGCCAGGGTCCTGAGCTAGAATCGCCACATGGCCTTCGCCGCGCCCTCGCAGGTAGGATTGCAATGAACCGTTCGGAGCAGCCAGCGGCGCCGTGGCGCGAGCGGATGTACGAGGTGATCTTTGAGGCCGACACTCCCGTCGGCCGCGCCTTCGACATCGTCCTTCTCGTGTCCATCGGGCTGAGTGTGGTGGCGGTGGTGCTGGAAAGCGTGGCCGGCATCCGCATGCGGTACGGCACCGCCCTGCGCTTTGTGGAGTGGCTCTTCACCATCCTGTTCACGGTGGAATATTTGGTGCGGCTCATGAGCGTGCGCCGTCCGCTACGCTATGCCACCAGCTTTTTCGGTGTGGTCGATCTGCTGGCCATCGTGCCCACGTATCTGAGCCTGGTCATCGTCGGCGCGCAGTCCTTGCTGGTGATCCGCGCCTTGCGTCTCCTGCGCATCTTCCGGGTTCTCAAGATCGCGCGACATCTCAGTGAGCTGGGCTCTTTGCTGGAGGCCTTGCGGGCGACCCGCACGAAGATCACCGTGTTCATGATGATCGTGCTGACGCTGGTGCTGATCATGGGTACGACCATGTACGTGGTGGAGGGAGAGGAGGCCGGATTTACCAGCATCCCCCGGGGTATCTACTGGGCCATCGTGACGGTGACCACCGTGGGCTACGGCGACATCGCCCCGCGCACGGTCTTCGGCCAGGTCATCGCGGCCATTGCCATGCTCCTGGGCTATAGCCTGATCATCATTCCTACAGGGATTTTCTCCACCGAACTGGCCAGGGTGACAGCCAAGCCGGTGACGACCCAGTGCTGTCCCGCCTGCCTGCGCGAGGGCCACGACCTGGACGCTATCTTCTGCAAGCACTGCGGTTCCAGGCTCTGACGGCCGGGGTCAGCGACACTCTCAAGTATGCCCCGGGTTGTGCCGCGATTTGCTCAAGGGTAGAGTGAAGTTCATGCTGTGGACGCTGGCCATACGGAGCGTTATTGCTCGACGCAGACGGACCGTCTTCGTGATGCTGTCTCTTGCCTTATCTAGTTTTGTGCTGGTAGTCGGGTCATCGGTTCTCACCAGCTTCAAAACCAACATCGAAGCTGGCCTACGGCATGGGCTTATTGGTGACCTCCAGATTTATCACGCTGCCAACACTCCTCCCGA
>JAPUKF010000050.1 GCA_027295805.1 Acidobacteriota bacterium
GCTGTGCCAGCAGTTCCATTTCGGTCCGCTCCTAGGATTGGCGCGCCTCGGTCCTGATTTTCTGATGGGCTACGAGTTTCAGGTTGGCTGCCGTCGCCGCGACGGCAAGGCCCTTGGGGACCAGGTAATTCCGCGCGTAGCCGCCGGCCACCTCCACCACCTCGCCGGTCAGGCCGACATGCTCAAGGTCTTCTCTCAGCACGACTTTCATGACGATTCTCCCGGCCGCGCCTAGAGGGCGAAAGGAAGCAGGGCGATGTTTCGCGCCCGCTGAATGGCCTCCCGAAGCTGACGCTGGTGGGTGGCACAGGTTCCTGAAGTCCTGCGTGGCTGAATCTTGGCACGCTCAGGGATGTAGTTGGACAGAATTCGCGGGTCCCGATAATCGATCCAGTCCACCTTCTCGTCACAGAACTTGCAGAATTTGCGACGCTTGAAGAGGAGCTTGCTGCGTCCAGACCGGCGTTTCTTGGGTGCTGCCTTGGCCATGTCAGCCCTCCTGCCCGGCGTCAGGCCGGATTCCCGTCAGCGGCTGCTCTTCCTGGGCATCAGCGGCGGGTTGGGTGGCGGCAGGCTGAGACTCATCGCTGCCTGTTTCCTCGCTCGTCCCGGCAGCCTCGGCGGCTGCAGTCGCAGCAGCCGTCGTTTCCTCTTCGGCGGCGCGGCGGGCAGCCCGTTCCTTTTCCTTGACGGCCTGCTTGGCCTCCCAGACCAGGCGCTTCTTGTCGTTGTCGATGCGGATGGTCATGAACTTGAGGACCTGCTCCGTCATGCGCAGGCGCCGTTCCACCTCATTGATGAGGGCGCCGTCGGTGGATTCATATTCCAGGCGCACGTAGCGGCCCTCGGCGTGCTTGCGCACCGCATAGGCCAGCTTCTTGCGGCCCCAGTCCTCGGTTTTGACCGGTTCGCCCTGGCCCTCGGTGATGGCCGCGTTCAGGCCATCCACCAGCCCCGTCACATCTTCGTCGGGGAGCTCGGGATCTGTGATGAAAATTGTCTCGTAACGACGCACTCTACCTCCTCCTGGATATCAAACCCCGCGATCCGACTTGGTCGGCACGGAGCAAGGAGCTGGGAAAAACAGACTCTAGCAGAAACCGCTCAGAAACGGGCCAGCAGCGGCGCGATCACCAGCGACACCACCGACATCAGCTTGATGAGAATATTCATGGACGGCCCCGACGTATCCTTGAACGGGTCCCCGACCGTATCGCCAACCACGGCCGCCTTATGGGTGTCGGTCCCTTTCTCTTCGCCCTCAATGTCCCCTTTTTCAATAGCTTTCTTGGCATTGTCCCAGGCGCCACCGGCGTTGGCCATCATCAGGGCCAGCAGCACACCCGCCAGGGTGGCGCCGGCCAGGGCGCCTCCCAGGGCCTCGGGGCCCAGGAGAAAACCGATGATCACGGGCGACAGGACGGCAACCACACCGGGGATGATCATCTCCTTGAGGGCAGCATTGGTGGAGATCTCCACGCAACGGGCCGAATCCGGCTTGACCCCCTCCTTGCCGGCCAGAAGGCCCGGTATCTCACGGAACTGGCGCCGGATCTCCTCCACCATGAGGCCGGCGGCGCGTCCCACCGAGGTCATGGTGAGGGCCGCGATGAAGAACGGCAGGAGGCCACCCAGAAAGAGTCCGATGACGACGTTGGGATCTGTGAGGCGGATATTCAAGGGCTCACCGCCGCGCCCAACGGCCACCGCCTGGGTGTAGGCCGAGAACAGGGCCAGAGCCGTCAGTGCCGCCGAGCCGATGGCGAAACCTTTGCCCATGGCCGCGGTGGTGTTGCCCAGAGCATCAAGGCTGTCGGTGATCTTGCGCACGTCGGGTCCCAGGCCGGCCATTTCCGAGATGCCGCCGGCATTGTCGGCCACCGGACCATAGGCATCCACGCTCATGGTGATTCCCACCGTGGCGAGCATGCCCACGGCGGCGATACCGATGCCGAACAACCCGGCCACCGAGTTGGCCACGTAGATCACCAGGCAGATGGCCAGGATGGGCAGGGCCACCGACTCCAGGCCCACGGCCAGGCCACTGATGATGTTGGTGGCAGGGCCTGTCTTGGAGGCCTTGACGATGCGGAAGATGGGTCCCATGGAGGTGTAGTACTCGGTGAACAGGCCGATCAGAATCCCCCCCAGGGTGCCCCAGAAAACGGCCCAGAAAATGCCGTCGGAGATGGACATGGCATGAATCAGAAAGTAGGCACCACCAAGAAACAGGGCCGCGGCGATGAAGGTCGAGTTGCGCAGCGCCGCCGCCGGGTTGAAGTTCTTGAGGACCTTCATGGAACTGATGCCCACCAGCGAGGCCACCAGGCCGAGAGCCGCCAGGAGCAACGGCAGGGCCATGAGAAAGCCCTTGGCGGTTGCCGGGTCCATGGACGCGGCTTCGGGTTTCATGAGCTTGCTAAGGGCATCACCGAAGACGGTGGCACCGATGGCGATGGTGGCGATGATGGAGCCCACGTACGACTCGAAGATATCGGCCCCCATGCCGGCAACATCCCCCACGTTGTCACCGACGTTATCGGCAATGACACCGGGGTTGCGCGGGTCGTCTTCGGGAATGCCGGCCTCCAGCTTGCCCACCAGGTCGGAGCCCACGTCGGCGGCTTTGGTGTAGATACCGCCGCCCACCCTGGCGAAGAGGGCGATGGATGACGCACCCATGGCGAAGCCGTTGATGATGCTGGCCGTTTCAGGGTTGCCGTAGATCAGGAAGAAGATGCCGACGCCCAGGAGCCCCAGACTGGCGACCGTGAGGCCCATGACGGCGCCGCCGCTGAAGGCCACCAACAGGGCACGCCCCTGGCCGCTGGTGCGGGCCGCCTCACAGGTGCGCACGTTGGCGCGCGTGGCTGCCTGCATACCGATGTAACCCGCCAGCATGGAGGTGAATGCGCCACTCAGGAAAGCCACGCCGGTTTCCCAGCGTACGCCCCAGGTCAAGAGCCCGAAGACCACGGCGATGAATCCCAGCAGGATGGTGTATTCGCGGCGCAGGAACACCATGGCGCCTTCGTGAATGGCCTCCGAGATCTCACGCATGCGCTCATTGCCCGCCGGCGCACGGGCGACCATCAGGTAAATGAGTCCGGCAACGGCCAGGCCCACCCCACCCAGGACCGGAACCCAGGGCATCAAGTCAGACACATTCATCAGTCGTTCCTCGCTCTCCCCGCGCGCGGGGGACATTGTGCAGGTTCATGGCGGCCGCAACACCGTCGGTCAGAACCGCTTCCACGGCATCGGCGCCATGCTCCGCAAGCTCAACGGCCACGGAGCACTCCTCCTCCGCGAAATCAGACAACACCCAGTCGGCCAGATCTTCGTTCATGTCCCCGGGTCGGCCGACCCCGAGGCGGATGCGAATGAAATCATGCGAGCCTGTCACCTGGATGATGGAACGGAGACCGTTATGACCTCCGTGTCCCCCGCCTCGCTTGATGCGCAGGGTTCCAAGCTCCAGTTCGACATCGTCATGAATGACCAGCAAGTCCTCAATCCCGTCAGCGTGGAGATCCAGAAGGTCCCTGGCTGCCCTCCCGGATCGGTTCATGAACGTGCGCGGCTTCGCCACCACCACCGGCACCCCGACGAACTGTCCCACCGCCGCCCAGACATCGCCCGACCGCCGCAGCTTCATTCCCAGGCGCCGCGTCAGATGGTCGACACACCGGAAGCCCATGTTGTGGCGATGGCCCGCGTAGTCCGGGCCGGGGTTCCCTAGCCCCAGGAGGATCTGCATGAACCTGTCCGCGCTGCCGGCAAGAGAGCGGCAGAACGCCTATTTCTCGTCCTTGGTCTCGGACTTGGCTGGTTCGTCTTCGTCCTCCTTCGTAGCCTTGCCGATGACTTCAGGTTCGGCGCCTTCCTCGACCTCCTCGACCTCAGGTTCCTCTTCCTCGATGACCCGAGGTATGACGACGGTCACCACCACGGTCTCGGCCGGCTGCAGGAACTCGACATTGTCCAGAGCCTTCAGGTCGGCCAGGCGGACCTGATCCCCGATATTCAGGGCGCTGATGTCAACCTCGATCATCTCGGGGATATCCGCCGGCAGGCACGACACATCCAGGGTGCGCTGCACGATCTCCACAACACCGCCTTGCTCCTTCACACCCGGTGACACACCTGTAGCACGCACCGGCACATGGAGCTCCAGCTTCTGATCCATCTCGATGCGGATGAAATCGGCATGCACCACCGTGCCCTTCACAGGGTCGGTCTGGAAAGCGCGGATCATGGCCTTGCGCTGGGTGTTGGGACCTTTGAGTTTGAGATCCAGCAGAGTGTTGGCACCGGCCTCCGAATTGAGGATTTGCTCAACATGAGCCGGATCCACACTCACCGGGAAGTTGCGCTTGCCCGCACCGTAGAGCACGGCGGGGATTTTGCCGCTACGGCGCAGGCGGCGGGATTCGTTCTTGCCGATGGCCGTGCGCTCTTCGACTTCGATCACAAAGTTGGACATCTGTCTTCTCCGCTCCCCGGTCGCCTACTGGAAAAGGCTTGAAACCGACGAGTTATTGTGGATCCGGTTGATGGCTTCGCCCAGCAGAGGCGCGATGCTGACACTGCGAATGCGAGCCTGTGCGATCTGTTCTTCCGGAATGGGAATCGTATTGGTGATCAGCAGCTCCTCCAGGCGGGCCTCGGCGATCCGCTCCATGGCTGGACCGGCCAGAACGCCATGGGAGAAGCAACCCAGAACACACCGGGCGCCGGCATCCCGCAGGGCCTTGGAGGTGCCCACCACCGTGCCGGCGGTGGCGATGATGTCGTCGACGATGACGCAGCTCTTATCCCTGGCCTCACCGATGACGTGCATCACTTCGCTGGTATCGGCGCCGGACCGGCGCTTGTCCACGATGACCAGGTCGGCTTCCAGGCGCTTGGCATAGGCACGGGCCCGTTCCACTCCCCCGGCGTCCGGCGACACCACGGCCAGGTTCTCCAGCTTCATCTTGCGGATCTCCTCCATGAGAACCGGACCGGCAAAAAGGTGATCCACCGGAATGTCGAAGAAGGCCTGGATGGCCGGCGCGTGCAGATCGATCACAAGGATGCGATCGGCGCCGGCGGCGGAAAGCAGGTCGGCCACCAGCTTCGAGGAGATGGGCACCCGGGGCTTGTCCTTGCGATCCTGCCGGGCATAGCCATAGTAAGGAATCACTGCCGTGATGCGATCGGCCGAGGCCCGCTTGGCCGCATCCAGCATGATCAGCAACTCCATCAGATTCTCGTTGGCCGGGGTGCTTGTCGGCTGGATGATGAAGACATCAGCCCCGCGGATATTTTCCCGGAACTGGCAATACGACTCGCCATCGGGAAAGCGCGTCAGCTTCGCGTCGCCGAGAGGCAGCTTGAGGTGCTGGACAATTTCCCGGGCAAGCGCTGTGTGCGCCTGTCCCGAAAAAATCTTGATTTCCACCCCCCTCAAAGCCATGAAGCCATCCTTGCCGTCAACTCCCTTGCACAGATTTTACGGAACATGAAGGATGGGCCGAAGCCACCCTCCCCTCCTTAGTTGGCTGGGGCGGGAGGATTCGAACCTCCGAAGCCGGTGTCAAAGACCGGTGACTTAACCACTTGTCGACGCCCCAGAAGGACCCCTGACACCTTCTCACAAGGGCACCGATTTTTATCATGACATCTGGGGGGTGTCAAGCGGGGAAAGCCTTGCGGCACTGATATTTGGGGGATTTTCGCCCCGTGGGTGACAGGGCCGGGAAGGCCCGGTCAACGGGAGGCTGAGCCCCCGGAACTGCCGCTGCCACCACTCCCGCTGCCGCTGCCGCTGGAGCGCCCACCCCTCGATGATGAGCCGCGCGTCCCGCCACGTCGTTGGTTGCCGCCTCCGGGACGTCCGCGCCCCCCCCCGGAGCGCCCACGCCCGCCACTGGAGGGCCGGCGTCCGACGCCACCGCCGCGACCGCGGCGCGGCGACCTGTCCCGGTCGGTTTCGCCACCGGTTTCCGCTCCCGAGCCCTCACCCCGCTCCATCTGCTGGATGCCAAGATGGGCCTCCACAGCCTTGAGATAAGGGCGATCCTGCGGGCTGACCAGGGTCAGGGCCCGGCCGGTACGCCCGGCGCGGCCGGTCCGGCCGACCCGGTGGACATAATCGTTGGGATCGTGAGGCACATCGAAATTGAAGACATGGGTGATGCCGCTGATATCCAGGCCGCGGCCGGCCACGTCGGTGCCCACGAGGATGCGGGTTCTCCCCTCCCGAAAACTCTGGATGACCCTCTCCCGGTTGACCTGGGAAAGAAGAGATGAGATGGAGGCCACGGCTTCGCCCGAGCGGCGCAGCATATCCGCCACTTCGGCCGTCCGTTCACGGGTGGCCACGAAGATGAGGGCCTGCTCGGGCTTCTCCTTGCGCAGCAACTCCTTGAGGCATCGGATCTTATCGGGCATACCACCGACCATGAAAGCGAATTGGGTGATATTCCGGGCGGTCAGAGACGGGCTCTCCACCTCCACATGGACCGGCTCGTGCATGAACTGCGCCGAGAGGTCCCGAACCTCCTGCGGAAAGGTGGCCGAGAAAAGGAGGGTCTGCCGCGACATGGGGGCCTTGGACATGACATATTCCATGTCCCTGATGAAGCCCATGTCCAGCATGCGGTCGGCCTCGTCCAGGACCAGCCACCGGACTTTCGACAGGCGCAGATAAGTCTGCCGGGCAAAATCGATCAACCGGCCGGGCGTGCCGACCACCAGGTCCACGCCCGCAAGGAGGAGATTTTTTTGCTCCCCCAGGCCCGTACCGCCATAAACGCAGACGACCCGCACATCGAGATGGCGCGCAAGGCGCTCCGCCTCCCCAGCCACCTGCTGGGCGAGCTCACGGGTCGGGGCAATCACCACGGCGCGCGGATCATCGCCGCCCGCCTGCAGCTTTTCGAGGATCGGCAGGAGGAAGGCCGCCGTCTTGCCGGAGCCGGTCTCGGCCATGCCGGTGAGATCATGGCCCTCCATGACCGGCCCCATGGTCTTCTCCTGGATGGGTGTGCAGTCGCGGTAACCGACCTCCTCCAGGGCTCGCATGATCTCGGGCCGGAAGGAGAATTCACTGAATTTCATGGCCATGGCGGCGATGTTAGTCGCTGCCGTCTGGAGGCGCCACCGCCGATCCGGTCGGCCAGCGGCGCAGGGGGTCACGTGCCGTCACCTCCCGGGTGTTGTAGCGCGCGGCGATGGCGGCCCTTTGGGGATCGGCTGCGTAGGCTCGGTCGGCGGGAGGGAACGGCCCCATGGCGGCAAACGGCAGCGGTGACACCCGGCCGGAGGCGGGAGTATGGAGGTCGGTGTCCTTGACCCAGCCAAGTCCGTGGACCAGCCAGGTGCGCGTCCAGCCCGCCGGCAGAGGTGGCAACCGGCGAGCCGCGAAGCTCAGGGCCAGCTCGTCGCCCGGGGCCATCACGACCAGATGATCATCGGCTTCCCGGAGCAATTCCGCCACCGGCCCGAAGCGTGTATATCGACCCGGCAGGGTTTTCCATGTGTCCAGCGGTTGCGACTTCTCGTAGATGAAGGTGCGGGGCAGGCGGCCATCCTCACTGGCCCAGAGGGGGAAGCCCCGCGGGCGCAGCAGCGCCTCATCCGGGGCAAGGCGGGTCACCTGCATGCGATCACCGGGCGGCTCGGTACCCACCAGGGCGAGGCGGTCCCAGTAGATCTCCATGCTGGTGCCGATGCGCAGGGTCACCGCGCCTGTTCCCGTGCGGGCGGGCAGTTCCACCAGCGCCGGCTTGTCCACTCCCATGGGGATGGGCATGCCCGGCACCACCACCTGGAAGGAGCCGTCGGGCTGGAGCAGTTCCAGGGATGGCCAGACCAGGCCACCGCCGTGCTGGGCGGTGGCGAAATTGGGCGTGGAATTGGAAAATTCCAGGGTGCCGTGCGCCCAGAGCCAGACTCGCTCGCCCGCCGGCACCCCCGGAAAGGTCACCGTCAACTGGTGGGGCTCCGCGTATCCCAGGCGCCGCTGGCGCGGGAATGTCGGATAGGTCCTGTCCACGGCACGGACGGCCTGCAACCAGTCCCGGCCCTCACCGTCCGTGGCCGCGATGGGGTCCATGACCTCTGTGGCCAGCAGCAGATCGGGAGACGGGTAAGGCGGCATGGGACGGAGACCCTCCCTGGGGAGGACCAGGGTGCCCTGCGGGTGATCCACCGCCGTGAGGGCGACTTCGTCCATGTAGGTCACTTCTTCCAGGTTGTCGGTGATCCGCAACTCATAGTTGCCGGCGCTGGTGGGAACCAGCCCTCGCGCCGGCCGCACCAGGTGCAGCTCTTCCGGGTCGGGCGTATAGGAAACACCCGGCGCCAGGTACAGACCGAGAACCCCGCCGCCGATGAAATCGGCCAGGTAGCTGTAACGGCTGCCATCCCAGGCAAAAAGGGTCGGGCAGGAAGAGCCTTTCCGATCCAGTTCCTTGACCTTGGTGACGGCGCCCAGGGGCGGATCGATCTCATCCTGGAGAACCCCGCCCGGCCAGAGGATGGAGATGGCGTCGGCTCTCTCCCAGCCCCCGAGCCCGAACGTCGGCTGAATATTGCCCCCGCCCAGATAGCCCCCGGAACCGGCGACCCAGGCCTGTTCCCACAACCCGCCTGCCCGCACCGACACCCGCACACCCAGGCCGGCGCGGTTGGAGTGGAGACCTTCCAGGGCGATGCCGACCCATGGGCGGGGCGGGGCCTCATTGCGCAGGATCTGCAACGGGCCGCCGTCACGGCCAATCACCAGGTCAGGGTCGCCATCCCCGTCCAGATCGCCGGCCGCCAGACTCCGCACAGAAGCCGGCGGCAGACTGCCGAGGCCCGCCATCTGGGTGGTTTCCTCGAAGGCACCGCCGCCGAGATTGCGGAAGAGGCGCACCGGCAAACCACCGGCGGCGGCCAGCGCCAGGTCCTGGAATCCGTCCAGGTCATAATCGAGAACCGCGATGCCGTAGCCATCTTTCACTGCCGCGGGAACAGCCGAAGTCGCCACCAGGGTCCGGCCCCGGTTCATGAGGACCCGCCCCCCTTCCCGGCCGGAAAGAACCAGATCGAAGAGACCGTTCTTCTCTAGGTCCATGACCGCCAGGCCGCGCAGATTGCCGCCGGCTGCCGCCAGGTTCCAGGTCTCGCCGGCGGCGATGAACGACCCATCGCGGTTGTTCAGCCAGAGACCGAGGCCGCCCGGCCCGCTGGCCAGCACATCCACATCCCGATCGCCATCCAGGTCGACCAGCAGAAGACCGGTGACGGGTCCGGCGGCGGTCAGCCCAGCCTCCTCTCCCCGCTCACTGAAAGTGCCATCGCCGTTATTCCGCAGGAGGACCAGGCCGGCATCGGCGTCGGCCAGGAGCAGGTCGACATCCCCGTCGTGATCCACATCGCCGAAAGCAGTCGCCAGGGTTCGGCCGGGATGATCCACGCCTGCGGCCGGGCCAACATCCAGGAATGTTCCGTCGCCCTGGTTGCGCAGCAGGCGGTCCGGCCCCCAGCGGCCCACCAGGATGTCAAGATGACCATCGTTGTCGAAATCGCCGACCGTGACACCGGTTGCCGGCGCCACCACGGCCGGTGCGGGCAGAGGTCGTTCCATGAACACACCCTTGCCGTCATTGAGATAGAGGCGGACGTTCCCGGATGTCTCGCCCGGACCCGCATCGGCAAGAAAGAGGTCGAGATCGCCATCACCATCCAGATCCGCCAGGGCCATCCCCGAACCCCACGAAGGCCCCTCACCCTGTCGCGGACCACCGCCATGAGCGAAGGACACCCCACTGGCGGCTGTCATGTCGCTGAAACTCACCGCTACCCCCTCGCCGGCTGACGGATTCGTAGGCATGTCCTCCACCGCCAGGGAGAGACGTCCCTGCTCACCGTATTGCTGCCCGGCCGTGATGGCCAGATCGCCCGCGGAGAGCTCCTGGCTCTTTTCCAGGGCCGCCATGGCTTCGTCCTGGCGGCCAAGCTGCAACAGGACCCGGCCGCGGTTGTAGTGGGCGGAAGCATGCCACGGCTGGCGCGCCAGAACCGCGTCAAACGCCGTCAGGGCTTCCTCGTGGCGCTGCACCTGGTTGAGGGTCAGGCCCAGGTTGTAAAACGCGGTGGGATCCATCGGGTCCAGCCTGGTCACCCGCTCCAGGAGCTCGAGAGCGCGCTCGGGATCCCCGCTGATGCGCTCCACCAGGCCCAGGTTATACAGCGCCGTGATCTGATCGGGATCCAGGGCCAGAGATTTCTCAAGCCATTCGCGGGCGGCGGGCATGTCCGAGGCCACGCGGCTTGCCACACCCATGTCGACGGTTGCGGCCAGGTTTTCGGGATCCAGCTTCAGGGCGGCTTCGAATTCGCTCCTGGCATGGGCGGGCTGGAACTGGGCCAGGTAGGCAACCCCCAGGTTGACATGACGCCTGGCCTGTTCCCGGGGGGTTGCGCTCAGAGCCGGGACATCAGGGTCCGGCCCGCCGCAGGCCGCAAGCAGGGATAGCGCCAGAAGCAGCGCGGCTGACAGGGCAATTGGGAGAATTCGGGGAAATGTCTGGATGTTTGTCACGTGGCGACCGAGGTGGTATATTACGTATTGCTTCCAGCGCGGGTCAAACGAACCCTCCGGTTCAGACCATCGTTGCGGACACAACAGTCTGTCCAGCACAGGGCGTGGAAGCAACCCGAAGAATGCGTCGCAGACGAAATTTTCCCCGGCGTAACCGGCGTAACCGGTCCGCTCCTGCGGACAGGTCAGAGCGTCCGGCTCCGCATCAACCGCCTCCGGCTCCTCCCGGAGAGCTGTATGACGTGGAGGGCGCGGTCGAGCTCATGAGAGACGGCAGCGGCTTTCTGCGCTCATCCAAAACCTGCTACCTGGCCACCCGCAACGATCCGTTCATTGCCCAGCAGATCCTGCGCAAATGGCATCTGCGGGACGGCGCCTGGATCATCGGCAAGGCCGCGGTGACGGCCGGCGGACGCGGCAACGGCAAACCGCGCCTCCAGGAAATTGAAACCATCAATGCCATGCCCCCCGAGAAGCACCTGGAGCTGCCTGAATTCCGCCAGCTCACCAGCCTGGACCCGGAGGAGCGCCTGATCCTCGAGACGACACCCGAGGAACTCTCCACCCGCGCCGTGGATCTCATTTCGCCCATCGGTCGCGGTCAGCGCGGCCTCATTGTGTCGCCCCCCAAGGCAGGCAAGACCTTGCTCCTGAAGGCCATTTCTCTGGCCGTCACGGCCAACTATCCCGACGTCAAGCAGATGATCCTCCTGGTGGACGAGCGCCCCGAAGAAGTCACCGACATGCGCCGTTCGGTGCAGGGCGAGGTCATCGCGTCGTCCGCCGACGGTTCTGCCGCCGAGCATGTGAAGGTCGCCGAGATGGCCCTGGAGAAAGCCAAGCGCTGGGCTGAATACGGGGAAGACGTGGTGATCCTCCTGGATTCTCTCACCCGCCTGGGGCGTGCCTACAACAATCAAACCCGCGGCAGCGGCAAGATCCTCTCCGGCGGTATCGAATCCACGGCCCTCCAGCATCCCAAGCGAATTTTCGGCGCGGCTCGAAATATCGAAGAGGGTGGCAGCCTCACCATTCTCGGCACGGTTCTGGTCGACACGGGAAGCCGCATGGACGATGTCATCTTCGAGGAGTTCAAGGGCACCGGCAACATGGAGCTGATTCTTGACCGCCGTCTGGCGGAGCGTCGCATTTTTCCCGCCATCGACATCACGCGCTCCGGCACCCGCAAAGAAGAAAAGCTCTACGAGAAAGAGGAGATGGAGTCGATTCATCTCCTCCGTCGCGCCTTCTCCAAGATGGACCCCATGAGCGCCATGGAGAAGCTCATCGAGCGGCTGCAGAAAACGCCGACCAATAAAGATTTCCTGGCATCCATCCGCCAGGCCGCTGGACGTGGCTGAGCCGCGCAGACCACTCTCAGCGCCGGCATGGAGGGCCATTCTCCTGGCGGTCTCCCTGGCCTCCATCCTCCCCACCTTCCCGCAGGAAGCCCCTGTTCCGGATGATGCCGCCGCTGCCGCCGAGCGCGGCCGCCAGCTCTTCACGCAGGAACAGTACGCCTCCGCTCTCATCCAACTGGAGCAGGCGCTGGCCGCGGGCCGGCGGGACGGCCGCACCCTCTACATGGCCGCCCGCTGCCAGGAAAAGACGCGCAAGCAGCGGGGCATCGTCGTGATGACCGTGAACGAGGCCATTCCCGCTCTCGAGAAGGCGGTGAAGGAAACATCCGCCGATTTGACCGATTACGCCTTCATGGCCGGCGCCTACAGCCTGGTGGGCAACGACCCGGCGGCCCGCGCTGCCGGCCTGAACGGCGTGGCCGCCTTCAAGGCCGGCCGTCTCGGCTCCCTGGATGCGATGGATGACAGCGCCCTGACCAATCTGGGCAACATGGCCCTCCTGGCGGAAGACTGGGTCCTGGCTGGTGACAGCCTGAATCGGGTGGTGGACCATGCCTCTGCCGGTGGTGACACCGGCAAGGTCAGAGCCGCCAGCGCTCTCCTGGCGCTGGGCCGGGGGCAGATTGCGGCGGGCCACCCGGAGGAAGCGGCCGCCCTGATCCGTCGCTCCCTGGAGCAGCGTCCCGATGACAGCGACACCATGGTCGCTCTCGCCGGCGCTCTCTTCAAGGCCGGCGATTATGCCGGCGCGGCCGAGCAGTGGCGAAATGTTCGCTTGAGTGACGCCTCCCGGGCCAACGACGCGATCTATGCCACCATGATCATGCGGACCCTCTCCCAGGAGAAGAAGCTGCGCAATCCGGATCGCCCCCTCGAGGACCTGTCATCACTGAACAACGGCGAACTGGAACAGCAGATGCTGACCCTGGCCGGCCAGATGGGAACCCTCGCCGGGCAACTTCCCGAGACAGCGGTCAAACGCGGCTACAGCAGCCGTTCAGGCGGCCGTGAGATGCGCGTGAAGATGAGAGAGTTTCGCGATCTCAAGCTGCGCCTGGCCTGGACCGGCGCCACGTACATCGATCGCGGCATGCCCATCCGGGAGTTCGCCTTCTCCCGCGGCCTGCAGGGCTTCCTCCGCAACTGGCGACCTCTCAATTTCAGCGAGGGAGGCGAGAGCCAGGAACTGGAGCTGGAGTGGCTCAATGAAGGCCAGCGCGACGAATACCTGGCTCTCGGCAAAGAGCGGGAGGCCAGGCAGGCAAAGCGGGAGGAGAAGCGGATCCTGCGCCAGGAGAAGCACCGCCAGCGCCAGAAGGAAAAGGCGGGCGATTCCTGACGCCCCCTGCGGTCGTCGGCCTTAGAGCCGGTCGGCCAGTTCCCGCACAAACGGCAACGGCCAGCGCTCGCCCTTCAGGGCCTTGAGAATGCAGAGGAGCGCCACGCCGAACAGGCAGAGATAGACCACGCCACCGAACAGACCCGTGGTCTTGCCCAGAAACCAGTGAATCGATCCGGCCAGGGCTTCCAGCATGGACATGACCAGGATCACGCCGAACGCGATCACAAAAAAGACCAGCCCCTGGCGGGCATGCCAGCGCACGTACTCTCGCCGAGCCGCCAGGAAGGCGACCATGGCCAGC
>JAPUKF010000051.1 GCA_027295805.1 Acidobacteriota bacterium
GGTTCTTCCCCTGAGCATCCCAGGCGTCAACGACCAGTGTGCCCTCTTCGTAGACGAACTGAGACCTTTCGTGGCTTTCGCCGCCCCAGCTCACAACGGCGCCTTCCCAGGTGTTGTAGCCGTAAGCGGCGCTGGTGAACTTGTTACCCTACCGCGACCTGCCGTGGTAGGTCACGTAAAGGTCTGGATTCGCATCGACATTTTCCATGCCTGAGGCGGCCAGCCTCTCTTCCAGGAGCGCGACGATCTGCCGGTGCATGAGCGGATCGGACTGGCTGAAAGATGAATCCTCGGTGTCGATGAACTGGAAACTCTTGTACCGAGTGAAGTCGGTGTCCTCATCGAAGTCCACCGTCACCGTGGCGGCCCCGGCCATGGACATCGTGATCAGTAACACGGCGGTGAGAGTCAGGGCTTTTCTCATGCAGGCTCCTTGGCTGCCCCGGACGGGGCAGGGGTATTCTAGCCAGTTCGGCTGCCGGGATCCGTCAGAGAGCTTCCTGCGCCGCCATCAGGATATCCCTCTGGGTGACCATTCCCACGAGAACGCCGTCCTGAAGGACCGGTAATTCTGTGCGGCCGCTGCGCAGCATCCGTTCCAGGACCGCCATGGCCTCTTCGCCGGGTGCGGCCAGGTTGTCGCCCAGAGGGATGCCGGCATCTCTCACGGTCCTGGACGACCAGCTCATGACATCGGCGACCGTGATGCCGTCGAGGGATTCTTTGAAGCGGGCGTGCTCGCCGCTGCTGCTGGCGGCCCGGTGGAGAAAGATGCCGATGAGAACCCACCAGAGACCGCTGAGGGTAGCGGTGGAAAGCGCCAGGAGGAGGCCCAGGACCATGAGAGTGATGGCCAGGGTCCTGCCCACCCGCGCCGCGGCGATGGTTGCCCCTGTAAAGGATCGCGACTCATGCCAGAACCAGGCCCTGAGCACGCGTCCGCCGTCCAGGGGAAAGGCAGGCACCAGGTTGAAGATCCCCAGTGCCAGGTTGACCAGGCAGAGATACAGGAAGAGGGCCGAGACCGGCTCCATGCCCAGGGGCAGGCTTCCCAGATAAACCGCCAGGCACATTCCGGACAGCGCGAATGAGAGCGCCGGGCCGGCAATGGCGATCTGCACTTCATCGGTGGGTGTGTCGGGTTCCCGTGCCATCTGGGAGACACCACCGAAGATGAAAAGGGTGATTCCCTCGACCTTCAGACCTTTCATCAGAGCCACCAGCGAGTGGGACAGTTCATGGAGCAGGACGGAGGCAAACAGCAGCAGGGCGGCCACTCCGCCCAGACCGAGAACCAGCGGCAGGGATGCCTGCGGCAGCCACAGGCGGAACAGATCTCCGGCGCTCCATGTCACCAGGAAGAAGATGACGAACCAGGAGAGATCGACGGTGATGGGGATCCCCGCGACCGTCAACAACTGGAATCCCTGGCGGCCCCTCAGGATCAGGTGGTGCCCGGCTTGGAACTGAGCCAGGATTCGCTCCAGAGTCCCTTGGAGCGCAAGACCGGCTCGAAACGCGGGTCGGGGTAGTAGTTGCCGGCGATGCGCCGGAGAATGCCTTCGCCGTGAAGCACAGCGTCACGCCTGGACGAGGATGAAGCTCGAGTGAGGAGTCCGGTCAGGGGCAGGCAGGAGAGCCTGCCGTTCTTCTCACGGACCTGCCACCAGTCCGAGCCCTTCTTGAAGAACGCAAAGCCCGGCATGGGGTTGTCATCGAGAAGGGATGATCCCACCAGGGCATCGTCGCCGGTCTCCACCGCTATTGTGAAGAGGTAGAGACGGGCCTCTTCTCGACCCTTCTTGCAGGCGTGGGCGAACTTGTCTTTTGAGAGGTCATGGTTCTTGCGGCTCTTGCCGAGGTCCTTCCAGGCCAGGTCGAGGGCATCTCCCCAGCCGGAACGGGAAGGCGGCGAGGCCAGCGTCTGGGACATCAGGTCCAGAGCCTCGGTGACCCGAGGCGGGTCGGACGACACCATGGCGTCCACGCGCTCGTATGTACTGCGGGAACGGGCTATGAGGCCGTATTTATGCCGGGCCCAGATGTGCTGAATCAGGTGGTCCTGTCTCATCGCGTCCCCTCGGAAGAAACAAGAAGTCCCGTCACTCTCCGCTCTCCTGGAGGGACAGGCGGTTGTAGATCCATGCCATGGAGACCCCAGAGACGAAGCCGACACAGCATCCCCAGACTCCTCCTATCACCCCTCCCAGCGGCCCCGGCCCGTATCCCCGGAAGATCGACTCCGTGATGCGGATGAATTCAGCCCCCAGCCCGGTCATCCAGGACAGAACGGCGATCAGCAGCAGCAACCCGCCCCAGGCGAGCCCCAACGCCGTGCCGAACCGAAACAGACTCAGTGTTTCCATGTTCTTCAGGGAACCGTCTTGCCAAACCACGGTGGGGTACCGTCCAAACCTCATACTTAGCTTACCACAGACTCCAGCGGCCGATCCGGAGCCAGGAGCTCCGCAAGCCGCCCCAGATCGATGTTACCGCCCGACACGATGACAGCGACGCGGCTGCGAGGCGTGAGGCCGGTGATTTTTCCGGCGGCCAGGGCTGCGGTGGCCGCCGCGCCGGCCGGTTCTGCCATGATCTTGCAACGAGTTGCCAGCAGGCGCATGGCCGTCACGATCTCCTGATCCGTGACACGGACCACATCGTCCACCAGGCGGCTGATGTGAGCCAGGGTGCGCTCGCCGGCGAACGGGGCCGAGAGGCCATCGGCGATGGTGTTCAGGCGCGCGAGGGTTTCGGGGCGGCCGGATTGCAGCGACTGCCACATGGCGTCGGCGCCGAACGGTTCCACTCCGATGACCCGGGTGCCCGGGGAGAGTCCCTTCACGGCCGCAGCAACCCCCGATGCCAGTCCACCGCCGCCGATAGGCACGATGACCAGATCAAGATCCGGCACGTCCTCCATGAGTTCCAGGCCAACTGTGCCCTGGCCGGCAATGATGTCGGGATGGTCGAAAGGGTGGATGAATGTCAGGTTTCGGTCTTTCTCTTCCTGGTGCACCCGCTCGAAAATGGTGGTCAGGTCGCCGTGGAGGATCACTTCGGCGCCGTAATCGCGGGTCGCGTCCACCTTGGAGCGGACGGCGTTCACGGGCATCACCACCAGGCAGGGAATGCCCGCCATGTTGGCCGCCAGGGCCGTGCCCTGGGCATGGTTGCCGGCGGAGACTGTGCAGACACCCTGGCGCCGCTCCTGCGCCGAGAGAGCCGCGATCCGGACCAGGGCGCCGCGCAGCTTGAAGGCGCCGGTACGCTGGAACAGTTCTTCTTTCAGAAACAGATTGCAGCCGAACATCCGGCCCAGGCTGGCTGAGGACTTCACCGGCGTGTGGTGAACCTTCCCAGAAATCTGTTCCTGGGCCCGCTTGACGGCAGAGAGAGTGACCAGGGAGGGTGAATTCACGAGCTTTTCCTGGTCTTCATTCTAACATGAACGGAATTGCCCTCTCCCAGTACGTTTGCGCGCCCCGGATCCCGGACCTAGATTGGCACAAGGTAGCCCATGGGCAGAGCGCGCAATTCCTACAAGGACCCGCTGGTGGCCGGCATCCTGGCCGTCATCCCCGGCGCCGGGCACTTCTATTGCGGTGAACGGCTGCGGGGCGTCAGTTACATGCTGGGTACGGCGGTGGGGCTGTTCCTGTTCGTGGTCCCCGGCTTGTTCCTCTGGGCCGCTTCCATTCCCGACGTGGTCCTCTGTGTGCGGCGGCGCAACCGCATGATGCCTCCCCTGCTGCATATGTCCATGGTGAATATCACCGACGGTCCGGATCCTGTGTCTCCGCCTCTGCAGCCGGCAGAGCCGGTGGAGGAGACGCCGCCGGACCCATGGACTGAATCTGCTCGATGACCTCCGGGTCGTCGGGAAGCAGACCGACCTGCACCAGGCGAGGCACCAGCAGCCACCAAGACGGTTGCATGAGGAAGGCGCGGCGAAACACCGGCAGTGCGTCACGCAGGCGGTCGATGGAGACCAGCGCCACCGCGTGCCAGAAGATGAATTCGTCGTTGTCGGGAACCAGGCGCTCGGCGGCCGCGTAGGCCTGCAACGCCTCGTCGTACCGTTCGGCGGCGACATGCTCGTCACCCTGGTTCATCAGATTGTAGGCCCGGGAGAGGCGGACCAGACGTTTGAGTTCCTCGACCGGGCGGGGATGGTCCTCCACCCGCAGGTCGAAGACCCGGTCGGCCCAGACGCGGCCCGTGGGCTGGCCGCGCACCACCAGGATGGCCGCCGACTGGCGGCCCCGGATATCGCCCCCCGCCTCCTGGGCTGCCTCGAGGGCCGCCAGCAGCCTGTCGGCCAGGTCGCCCTCGTGGGTTTCGTAGGCGCGGGCCATGGCCGGCCAGACCCCGTCGTCCAGCATGAGGTTGGCCTGCACGGCGTATCCCTCACCCTGATGATGGCCGGCGGCGGGGATGCAGAGGTTGCCGGTATGTGCCGCGGCATTGCCCTGGGCGTCGACCATGGCCACCTGGCGGACCGCGGCGCCGGAATCATCCTTCAGCAGGCGGCGCAGGGCTTCAGGCGCTGAGATGTCGCCGGCCATGAGAGCCAGCCCCTCAGGGCCGTAGGCCGGATTGACGAACGACTGGGTGGCGATGGCCCCAACTCCCGCTTCGGCCCAGATCACCATGCTGCCCACGGAAAACCAGTGCGATTGCACGGCCACGCCCAGTTCACCGGTCTTGGGATCGCGGGCGACAATGGAGTAGGTGTGCACCGGGCGGGCGCGGAAGGCACGGGCTTCGGGTGCGCCACCCGTGTCGGTGCCGGCGGTCGTGGGGACCGAGGTAAGGAGGAGGCTTGCAATCAAGATGAAGGTCTTCATGCAGGTATCATAGGTTCCCGGAGAGCCGGTTGAAAATGGGCAGGATCTACCGATCCCTGAGCTTCGATTGCTATGGCACGCTGGTGGACTGGCGGGGCGGCCTTCTGGCGGCCGTGGGTGCCTGCCAGGTGCCGGCCGGCGCCTCCTGGGACGCAGATCTGTTTCTCGACCACCGCCTGGAGGAGGAGGCCCGCCTTGAAGCCGGTCCCTGGCGGCCCTACCGCGAGATCGTAGCCCTCTCGGTGCGTGCGGCGTTGGCTCGCCAAGGGCTGGAACTGCCCGTTTCCCAGGCCGCGCAGGTGGCGGAAAGTATCGGCTCCTGGCCGGCGTTTGCCGACACGCGTGCCGCCCTGAAGGTACTCGGCACGGGACGGCATCTGGCCATTGTCAGCAACGTGGATCGGATCGACATCGAGGCGACGGTGGTTGCTCTCGGCGTGGCGTTCAAGGAGGTGGTCTCGGCGGAGGATGTGCGCTCCTACAAACCGGCGCCGGCCCACCTGGTGGAAGTGGGCAGACGTCTGGGGACACCCCGCGGGAATCACCTGCACGTGGCCCAGTCCCTGTTTCACGACATCCGCCCCGGGGCGGCGCTGGGCCTGGACACCGCCTGGATCAATCGCCTGGGCGAGGAACTCCCGCAGGATGCACGGCCCACTTTCCACTGTCCGGACCTGGCGACCCTGGCGGCTCAGCTTGGGCCGGGGGAGCCCAGGTGAAGAGTCACACTATCTCTCCTCGACAGGTTCTGGCAGCAGGGCGGTGGCCTCCACCAGGCGCCGGCCTGCGTTGCGGATGGCTGTGGCGAGGGTCAGGATCTCGGTGACATAGCCGGCCCGGTCTTCACGGGCCACGGCTCGCGCCAGACCGGGCAGAGCGACCGCCAGGCGGTCGTTTTCAGCAGCGGGGCAATAAAGAAGATTACGGCAGACGCCATCACGACGACCGCCAGGATTCAAGATCCGGCCGGCGGCCAGGGCCAGGCGCCCGGCATCTTCCAGGGCGGCGCGCTCGCCCTCCGCCAGCAGAGCGCCGGCGGTGTTGTTCCACGCCTCGGCGGCATGGCGCAGGCGAAGGATGGCCACTCTCAGGTCCTTGGTGGGTGGCGGGTTGCCGGCGAAGGTTGCCCCGGCTGCATCTTCGACATGGCGCAGCGCCATGAGCGTCCGCTGGGCCGTGACTGCCAGATTGTGAGGGGGCAGGACCGCCTCGCTCAGGCGCAGGGCCAGGGTTCCCCAGAGACAGGCGCCGGCCACGATGTCGTCGGGATGAGCTCTTGCCCGTCGCTGGCCGGATGTGGTGCTGGATGATCCTGCAATCTCCAGAGTGGACACGCCGGCGGCGAGAAAGACCCCGGCAGCCCCTCGTCCGTCGGGAGGATCGATGGTCACGTCCTGAGGCAGCAGGCGCGCGGCCAGGACCCGCAGGTCGGGCGTGGCCGCGATTCTGAGGGTGTCACCCGCCAGGCCGCCATCCACCGCCAGCATGGCCATGGTCGAGCGCGCCGCTTCCATGGGGCCCTTCTCCATCCAGGCGCGGGCGCTCTGCCTTGCGGGCAGGTCGCCGTCCCATGCGGCCAGCACCAGGGTGCGCCGCGGTTGCCAGCCGGTCTGCGTCAGGGCGCCCAGCCCGCGGGCGACCTCCAGGAGGCCGGCCACGCCGGATTGTTCCGCGCGTGTCGCTGCCAGGAGGATGATCTGGTCCGGCAAGTCGCTCCCTTCCAGGCGGGCCATGACGTGGACACCGCCGGATGACTGTTGGGAACTCGCCTGGAAGGTCCAGAGCCCTGCATCCAGGCCGGCCTCTTCGAACGCGGCCAGTAGCCGGCGGGCGTCAAGGGAGGTATTCAGCGTGGCGCGGGCGGAGGATGCCGAGATGGCGGATTTGAAGCGATCTTCACGATCCAGCTCCGCCCGACGGTCATCCCGGGCAAACCCCATGAGGGAATCCAGCGAGGCTGCCGGTGCCGCATACGTGTTTGGGGCAATGTGAGCAGCGCCGCCGCAAGCGCTGAAGCAGAGCGCGATGCAGAGGCCGGAAAGCAGCGGGTGATGCGTCAGCCGGCGTGGGGACATGGGCGGAATCGTGATCACCGGCCGGCGCCGTCGTCCCCCGGCGCCACCTTCAGCGCTGAATAAGCCAGGCCGTCGGGTTCGCGGCCGGCCGTGAGAAAGCCGTCGGTCGTCCAGGTTTCGAGATTCACGATGCTGATGATGTCGGCGTTGGCGTTGGCCACGTAGGCCTGCTTGCCGTCGGGGTGGATCAGGATCCCGATGGGGACGGAACTCTCGCCGAAGCGACCACCGAACAGACGCCCTTCCGTGACCTCGGCGGTCAGTTCCATGGGGATGCGCCGCACTTCCTTGCGCGTGACGGCGTCAAAAACAGCCACGTCGCCGGAGCGGGCGTGGGACACGAGAACAGATTTCCCGTCGGGAGTGACCTGGGCGCGAATGGGGAATGATGCTGAGGGAATGATCTCCAGGATGGCCAGGGAGGCCGCGTCCAGTACCGTGATGGTATCGGCGGCACGGTTGGTGACCCAGACCTGGCGGCCGTCAGGCGTGATGTCAATCCCTTCAGCCCCTTCGCCGGTCGGG
>JAPUKF010000052.1 GCA_027295805.1 Acidobacteriota bacterium
GCGCGCCTTTCCTCCTGGCGCCGGCTGATTTCCGCCAGTGTGCTGCCGATGGTCTCGCTGGCCTGGGAGACTCGCAGGCGGACAAGCCCCAGGGATGAGCGTTCGTCGAAGGCCACCAGAAGAATGGCGTCCTGATTGATGAGAGTGATGTGCAGGTTGTCGCGCTTACCCTCATGGAACAGGCTGGCGAAGCTGGTCTCGCCGATGAGCTGGGCCAGGCCCTCGGTCGCAGCGACATTTCCGGCCGTGAGGGAGGAGAGGCTGGTGGTGTCCAGGGATTCGGTGTCACCAACGAAGCCGAGCTGCTGGCCGCTGCGGTCGATGAGAAAGACGAAACGGGCGTTGGCTTCATCCCGCAGGCCGCCCAGAGACTTCTCCAGATCGATGAGGTCTTCCTCGTAGATGACCATGTTGAAATCGGGCATACGGTGTCCCAGGGGCTGCCGGGGCCATAACGGCCGGCCGGGCATCGCCCGAGTCCAAATATAAGCGCCGGATCGTGTGAGGCAAGGACGGCCCCGGGGGTGGGGTTAATCCATGTTTTGGCGCCCACGCAAGGCCCTTGCCAGGGTCAGGCGGTCGGTGTACTCCAGCTCACTCCCGGCTGGCATGCCCTGGGCCGGGCGGGTGATGCGCAGGTCACCCGCCGCCAGGCGCCGGGCCAGGTAGGACGCCGTGGCTTCTCCCTCAACCCCGGCGTTGGTGGCGAGGATCACTTCGTGGACGGTTCCCGGGGCCAGCCGCTGCTCAAGCGCTGCGATGGTCAGGGCCTCGGGACCGATGCCGGCCAGGGGATTCAGGACGCCGTGGAGCACATGGTAGAGACCCCGGTACTCACCGCTATCCTCCACCGCGAGAACGTCGCTGGGCCGCTCGACCACGCAGATCACGGTGGTATCCCGGCCCGGGTCGCTGCAGACGGCGCACGGGTCAATATCGGTGATCTGATGACAGATCCGGCAGGGCCTGACGCCCTCCTCCAGGTCGGCAACGGCTGCCGCCAGCGAGCGCACGTCGTCCGCAGGCCTGGCGATGAGATGGAACACCAGGCGCTGCGCCGACTTGCTGCCGATACCGGGCAGCTTGCGGAACTCGTCGATGAGACGGGCCACGGGGCCTGGGAAAGAAGTCATGTCCGGGACGCGGAGGGCTCAGAGAAGCCCGGGCATGCCGGGCATGCCGCCGGCCTGGCTGGCGATCTCCGCCTCCAGCTTGGCCTCGGCGTCGTGCACGGCGGCAAGGATCATGTCCTCGAGGAGGGCCGGGTCCTCGGGATCGATGGCGGCGGGGTCGAGCTTGACCGCCAGCAGGTGCTTGGTGCCGTTCATCTTCACGACCACGGCGCCGCCGCCGGCCTGGCCATCCATCTCCACGGCGGCAATGGCGTCCTGCATCTTCTTGGCCTGCTTCATCAACTTCTGGATATTCACGATTCGGTCTCCCGGGTGCTGATATCGGTGGGGGGATTGGCCGGCTGGATGTTGACAATCTCAGCGCCGAAGACGTTGCGCAACGAGCGCACGGCAGGCTGGCTCCGGGCATCTTCCAGAAGACGGCGGCGCTGGTCGGCTTCCTTCTCGGGCGCCGGCGCCGGCGCCGGCAGGTCCCGCTCCGCCAGCCCTAGCCGCAGAGTCACGCCGTCGCCCAGCACTTCCTGAATAGCCTGCTGCAGGGCTTCCGCGTTGGCAGGCATCTCCACCGATTTCTTGAAAAAGGAGTGGCGTGGCTGAAAGGTCAGATGGAGGACGCCATCCGCCAGCCAGCCCTCGGCATGCTCCAGGAATGCGGCCACGGCCGGCCGTCGGGCCTCGACGGATGTCCGCAGGCGATCCATGTCCAGTGCGTTGCCGGTGGTGGCGCCCGCCGATCGATGGCCCGGCCTGGTGGCGGGCTGTGGCGGGCTGTCGCCGGGCGCCGTGGTCCCGGGTCCTTTGCTGGCGCCGGCTCTGGTGGAGGTGGGGGGTGCCGGTCGGCGGGGGGACCGGGCGGCGGGAGAGGCGGCAGGTAAGGGGCCTGGGGCGCCGGGAGCCGTCAGGCGGGCGGCCAGCTCCGAGAGGGGAGTGAGGTCCGCGGCGCGCACCATCTTCAGGGCGGTGAGTTCCATCAACAGGCGCGGGTGGCGGCTATGCCTGAGGGCCGGCTCGAGCTGGGAAGCCATCTGGAACAGGCGCACCAGGGCGTCTTCACCCACCTGTTCGGCCATGGCGGCCAGTTCCTGGCGTTCTTCGGCCCCGGCTTCCACCAGGTCGGTGTCGGCCCCGACGGCGGCCAGCACCGAGAGGTCGCGCAGGCGCAGGAGGAGAGCCTCGGCAAAGCGCGCCGGGTCGTCACCCCGGTCTTCGGCAGACCGGAGTGTGCTGAGAGCGCCGCCCGGATTTCCGCCGGTGATGTGCCGGAGCAATTCATCCACCCGGGCGGCCGGCAGCGAGCCGAGAACCGCCTCCACGTCGGCGTCGGCCGCCTCGGCGCCGCAGAACGACACCACCTGATCCAGCGCCGACAGGGCGTCACGCACCGAACCGGCCGCCTGCCGCACTACTATGGAGAGGCTGTTGGCTGAGAGCTTGAGCTTCTCGAGAGCGGCAATCTTTTCCAGGTGCCGGTGGAGATCCTCGCGGCCGACCCGCCGGAACGTGAAGTGCTGGCAGCGGGAGAGAATCGTTGCCGGTATCTTCTCAAGTTCGGTGGTGGCGAGGATGAAGACCACATGCCCCGGCGGCTCCTCAAGAGTCTTGAGGAGGGCGTTGAAAGCCGACCGGGACAGCATGTGGACTTCATCGATGATGACCACCCGGTAGCGGTCGCGGACCGGCTGGTAGTTCAGGCTGTCCTGCAGGTCGCGCACGTCATCAACGCGGTTATGGCTGGCGCCGTCGATCTCGAGCACGTCCACCGCCGTGCCGGCCGTCACTTCACGGCAGGAGTCGCAGGCGTTGCATGGCTCCTGGGTCGGGCCCTTCTCGCAGTTGAGGGCTTTGGCCAGGAGCCGCGCCATGGTTGTCTTTCCCACCCCGCGGGTACCGTGAAACAGGTAGGCATGGGCGATGCGGTCCCGGGTGATGGCGTTGGTCAGGGTGCGGACAATGGTGTCCTGGCCGACAACCTCCGGGAACACCTGCGGCCGGTAGCGGCGCGCCAGAACCTGGAAATTGTTGGCGCCGGCGGCGGTCATGGCCGGTCCGCCGGAGAGTGCAGGTGGGAGAGAAAGATGGCCGTGCACCCCCTTCTTGTGGCCCACTCGTGGCACGACAGAAGATCGCCGTCGCTGTTCCAGGAGACCTGCGGCACATGAGTCCGACCGGGGACCGCTGCTCCCTTCCGGGCCTGACGGGGTTGGCGGTGGTTCATTGCACAGGGCTGGAACAACGGGAACCGGCGATCTCGTCTAAACCGCGGTTTAGACCTCTCAAAGGGGGAATTAAGCCCCGCTGGAGCGGATTGCAGGTTACAGGGCACCGCTAGCTCCCCGCCTAGCACGGCCAATTGGTGTCTTGTCATGAGAGGCGCGGATGATAGCCCCGCTCCCGGCCGATGGTCAAACCGTTGCCCCTTTGCAGGCTACAGGGCCGGTTGGCGGAGAGAGAGGGATTCGAACCCTCGATACGGTTACCCGTACACACGCTTTCCAAGCGTGCTCCTTCAGCCACTCGGACATCTCTCCAGGTTGTTCAGGCTCCGGTCGGCGGACGGCGGAACAAGCTCATCCTATTGAATCCGGGGGGTAGGGGTCAACGGGGGCCACATGTCCTCTAACAAGGACATGCGGTTATTTTTTTGTGTCCTCCAGGCCGGATCGGTGCAAAAAAATAGTCACCGGGGGGGATCTATCGTATATACTTACAGACGAGCATGCCCGCTAAGGCGCTTGAAGTGCAACGACCCACATCGTTGTCCGCGCCAGACGAAGGTCAGGGTAAGGCATAGCTCAACTCGGTTGTAGAACAGGGCGGCTTTCTCTCAAAACGGCCGGAAATCAGTCGGGAAGGTGCGGGATGCGCCTCCACGCCCGAAGCGGAACCCAGAATGACATGCGAACCCTGTTCCCCTGGCGGGAGGGGAACACCCCGGAACAGGCAGAAAGCCGTTCCAGGGCAGACGCGAAGGTACGGAGAATATGGCAAAACGTTCACTTGAAGCAGCGACGGGGCTGATGGACGACGACGAACGCAGCGCGCGGCGTTATCATCAGCACGACGCCGAAGTGGTCGCCGACGACGACAGCGGCGATGATGACGCCGGCGACACGACCACCTGGACCGAAACCGAGACGGTCGTGGCTCCCCAGGCGCGGGATGAAGATCTCGGCGGCGGTGGCGGCAACCTCCTGCCCATCTACTTCCGAGAGATGAAGACGGTTCCCCTGCTGACGCCCGAGCGTGAGGCGCGTCTGGCGCGGCGCATGGAGACCGGACGGCGGGGCATCCGCAAGATCATCGTCAAAAATCCGGCCCTGGGCAAGGAGGTCCTTCCCTCCGGTGTCTACCGGCAGGCCACCGTGGCCCGGCCCGAGCGCGATATCCTGCTGCGCTTCACCGAGGCGCAGAGGGCCCTCAACCGGCTGGTTCAGCGCGGTGCCAAGGGCAAGCGCGGGAAGAGCCGTCAGGAGTCCCTGAAGGAGATCACAGCCATCCTGCGGCGGGTCAAGCTGAAGTCCGAGCGGATGGCGGTCCTGGCCCAGCGAGGCCTGCGGGCCGAGCGGCTCATGGAGCGCTCGCGGGAAGAACTGACCCAGGCCAATCTGCGGCTGGTGGTCTTCATCGCCAAAAAATACCTGAACCGGGGATTGAGCTTCCTGGACCTGATCCAGGAGGGGAACATCGGGCTCATGCGGGCGGTGGAGAAGTTCGAGCACCGCCGGGGTTTCAAGTTCTCCACCTACGCCTACTGGTGGATCAACCAGGCCATCCAGCGTGCTCTTGCCGATAAATCGCGCACCATCCGGATCCCGGTGCACATGAACGAGAAGATCAAGAAGGTCAGCAACGCCGTGGCGGAACTGACCGGTAAGCTGGGACGCAAGCCCAAGGTCAATGAAATTTCCGAATTGACCGAAATTCCCGAGGAGAAGATCGAGGAAGTGTTGCGGTCCATCCGCCGGCCGTTGCCCATCGAGAACACCGGGGATGACGAAGACGCCGACGCGGGGCCCATCCGCTTTCTGGTGGACGAGCATTCGGTGTCGCCCCTGGAACAGGCCCTGACTCTGAATCTCAAGGAGAAGATCGGCGATACCCTCACCATGCTGACCGAGCGTGAGCAGCGCATCATCCGCCTGCGTTTCGGCATTAACGAGAGTTCGGACCACACTCTTGAAGAGGTGGGTAAGGCTCTCAACATAACCCGGGAGCGCGTCCGGCAGATCGAGTCCCGGGCGCTCAAGAAGTTGAAGTGGGATGAGCGCACCCGCCGCCTCATGGAGTTCTTGTGAGTTCACGTCCCCAGGGCACCGTTTCCCGTCCCCGCCGCCCCGGCGGCCGTGGCGGGGAACGTCCTGCGGGATTTGTCCTGCGCCAGTTGATGGAGATGAATCAGGAGCAGCTGGCTGAAGCGGCGGCCACCCTCGAGATTGATGGGGCCGCGAAAGCCACCGTTCAGGAGTTGCCATTCCAGATCCTCAAGGCTCAGACCGAGAAGAACGGTTTTCATTTCTTCGAGGGGGTCATCGAGGTCTTGCCCGACGGTTATGGCTTCCTGCGCAGTCCCGACAACGACTACCTGCAGGGCGAACAGGATGTTTATGTGCCGCCCAATCTCATCCGCATGTTCTCCATGGCCACCGGAGACACCCTGTCAGGGCAGGTGCGCCCGCCGCGCCCCGATGAGCGTTACCTCACCATGACTCGGGTGGAGGCGATCAACTTTCTGCCGCCCGAGCGCAGCCGCCAGCGGACCTACTTCGACAACCTGACGCCCCTCTATCCGGAGGGCATGCTGCGCATGGAGACTCCCGAGGGTGGCATGTCGGGCCGGGTGCTGGACCTGTTTGTGCCCATAGGCAGGGGACAGCGGGGCCTCATCGTGGCACCGCCGCGCACCGGCAAGACCATGCTCCTGCAGGCCATCGCCAACGGTGTGGCCACCAATCACCCGGATGCGTATCTCATGGTGCTGCTCATCGATGAGCGCCCCGAAGAGGTCACCGACATGCAGCGTACGGTGAAGGGGCGGGTCATCAAGTCCACGTTTGATGCGCCGGCGTCCAGGCACGTGCAAGTGGCCGAGATGGTCATCGAAGAAGCCAAGCGCTGGGTGGAGTACGGCAAGGATGTGGTGATCCTGCTGGATTCCATCACTCGTCTGGCGCGGGCCTACAACTCGGTCTCCCCCCAGAGCGGGCGCATTCTGTCGGGCGGCATCGACGCCACGGCCCTGCAACGGCCCAAGCGGTTCTTCGGCTCGGCCCGCAACGTGGAAGAGTCCGGGTCGTTGACCATCATCGCCACGGCCCTCGTCGATACCGGCTCGCGCATGGATGACGTCATCTTCGAAGAGTTCAAGGGGACCGGCAACATGGAGATCGTGCTGGACCGCACCCTGGCCGACCAGCGCACCTGGCCGGCCATCGATCTGCACAAGTCCGGCACCCGCAAGGAAGACCTGCTCATTCCGGCGCATGATCTGACCCGCATCCATCGCCTGCGCAAGGCCCTGGCGCCGCTGAATTCGGCCGATGCGATGCAACTCCTCCTGGATCGCCTGGGCCAGTCCCGGACCAACAGCGAGTTTCTCAACGCCATCGAGGGCGGCGACTAACTCTGTCTGCTTCCCGGGCGAACCCCGGTAGGCTCCCTGACGTATATGCTGGGCAGGGCCGGGTTGTGTCTGCTGCCCGGATCCTCGCTGGGGAGGAGAGCATGGCGAAAGTGGAGGCAGGACACATGCCGGCCCGCAAGGGAGGTTGTTTCAAGACCGGCTGTTTCGGTTGCCTGGGTGTGATCCTCCTGATGGTGGTCCTGCCCCTGGGCTGGGCCTTCATCGAGATGGCCCGGGGAGTGCCCGAGACCCGGCGTGAAACCCAGGAATTGACCCGTGTTCTCCCGGCGGGCTTATCGCCGCCCGCAGGCGGCCTGGCTGGCGTACCCGCCGGACGGGTCTATGTGGACTTCAGCATGGCCGAGTTCATCATCGAGCCGGGTCCGGCCGGGCAGCCCATCCGTGTCGAGGCCGATTTCGATACGGCGACCTACGAGTTGATCGAGGAATACCAGGCCGAGGGCGAACTGGGCTGGACCTACAGAGTGTCGTTCCGTCCCAAGGTGAGCTGGCTCCGCCGTCTGCTTGCCGGCAGCCTCGACGAAAACAATCGTGTTCGCCTGATCCTCCCGCGGGGAACTCCCATGAGCCTGGCCGGCGATCTGGGTGTGGGCGAATCCGATGTGGAGCTGGGTGGTCTCTGGCTCACTGATGTCGCCCTGGACATCAGTGTCGGCGAGCACAAGGTCCGCTTCAGCGAACCCCTGGCTCAACCTCTCGAGACGTTGCGTGTGAGTTCTTGGGTGGGGGAGGTGAAGGTCACGCGCATCGGTAATGCCAGCCCCAGCCAGGTCACCCTTTCCCACAGCATCGGCGAGGTTTACTTCGACCTGCGGGGTGAGTGGCGCAATGACAGCGAGGTGGAGGTGACCTGTGGAATCGGTGAGTGCGGAGTGCGTCTGCCGGGCAAAGGGGTGAATGTGGACCTGGTGCGGGCCTCCATCAGCATCGGCGACCAGCGGGCACCCAAGAGGGGGAATCTCGGCCCGACCATCGAGGGCGCCCCCACGATCCACGTGGATATCACCGGCACCCTGGGCGAGTTGACGGTGGACGACTGAGGGGCAGAGTTGGCGGAGAGGGTGGGATTCGAACCCACGTGCCGGGTATAAGCCGACAACCCGCTTTCGAGGCGGGCGCGTTACAGCCACTTCGCTACCTCTCCTGCTGCGAAGATCCTGATTTTTAGCATGGCCCATCCGCCTCCACAAGCGGCGGCCCGCTGGTGACTTGGGCCTCGGCGGGCTAAGATTCACGGCATGGCCTGGAAAAAGTCCAAATTTCGCCTGACTGCCTGCGCCCTGACCGGAGGCTGAGGCGCCAAAGTGGGTCCGGCGGACCTGGCGGGCATGATTGGGAATCTTTCCAAGCTGGCCGGCGGCAGTGAGTCGGTCCTGGTGGGTCCGGAGAACTCGGACGATGCCGGCGTTTATCGTCACGGGGACAAAGCCCTGGTGGCCACTGCCGATTTCATCACCCCGGTCTGCGACGATCCCCGCCGCTTCGGGCGGGTGGCTGCCGCCAACTCCATTTCCGACATCTATGCCATGGGAGGGCGGCCCCTCTTTGCGCTGAATCTGTGCTGTTTCCCCGAGAAGAACTTTCCCACCGAGGTTGGCAAAGCCATTCTGGAAGGGGCGGCGGCCACCCTGGGTGAGTGTGGCGCCGCGCTCCTGGGTGGGCACTCGGTGCACGATAAGGAATTGAAGTTCGGGTTGGCGGTGATCGGCGAGGTCGACCCGGAGAGGATTCTCACCAACGGCGGCGCCCGGCCGGGTGATCACCTGATCCTGACCAAGCCCCTGGGGACCGGAGTCATGATCAATGCCTTCAAGGTCGATCGTCTCGATGAAGCCGGCCTGGAGCCGGCGCTGGTGGAGATGGAACGCCTCAACGCTCGCGCCGCCGAACTGGCTCTGGCCCATGATGCTCACGCCGCGACCGACATCACCGGCTTCGGCCTGGCAGGGCATGCCCTGGAGGTGGCCCGTGCCTCGGGGGTTCTGCTGCGCCTTCATTTTGCCGGCCTGCCGATCCACGAGCGCTTCTACGAACTGGTGGCCCGCGGTATCACCACCGGCGCCACCGGCCCCAACCACCGGCACGTTGCAGAGTCCCTCACCGACCGGCTCGGTCTCAGCAAAGCTCAGAGCGAGGTCCTGCATGATCCCCAGACGTCGGGTGGATTGCTCCTGTCGGTGCCGGCCGAAGCCGCCGAGGCCTTGCTGGCGGATCTCATCTCGGACGGGCATACCGCGGCGATGATCGGGGAAGTGCGCGCCGGCGGACCGGGGATCGAGATCGACTGATGCCGGCCCTGGTGGCGGCGCGCTTCGTGGCGCGTCCCAACCGTTTCATTGTCATGGCCCGGCTGTCCGACGGGCGCGTTGTGCGCTGCCACATGGCCGACCCGGGGCGGCTGCGGGAGCTTCTCCTGCCCGATGTCCCTCTGCGCCTGCGCCCGGCAACCGTCGGTGCTGTGCGGCGCACGGCGTTCAGCGTGGTTCTGGTGCGCGCCCCCATGGCGCCGCGGCCGTGGGTTTCCCTGGATACGACCCTGCCGAATCGCCTGGCCGCAGATCTGCTGCGCCGGGGTGCGATCCGCGGTCTGGGAGGCTGCGCCGCTCTGCGCAGTGAAGTCACCCACGGTCGCAGCCGCTTCGACTTTCTTCTCTCGCCCCGGCGGGCCAGGGACACCTTCGTCGAGGTCAAGTCGGTCACTCTCGTGGTGAACAGTGTGGGTCGTTTCCCCGATGCCCCGACCACTCGGGGCTGCCGCCACCTGCGCGAGCTGACGCACCTCGTCCGGGAGGGTGGGCGGGCGGCGGTCCTCTTCGTGGTGCAGCGACCTGATGCCGGTAGCGTCAGGGCTCATGGTGAGACCGACCCGGAGTTCGCCCGGGCACTGGCCACGGCCCGGCAGGCCGGGGTCATGCTCAGGGCGGTGCGTTACCGATTGACGGCCGCAGGTAGGGCGCTCTACCTGGGCCCGGTGCCTGTACGCGTCTGAGGGGGATCGCCTCTGACGCTCAGTCGCTCTCGCCGGCCTCTTCCCAGGCCTCCCGGCCTTCATGGATGAGAAGCGGGATCATGGCCAGTGCCGCCACCGGGTCGGCCCACCACCAGCCCAGGGCGGCATTGAGCCCCAGGCCCAGGAGCAGGGTCACGGATAGGTACCAGCAGACCATGGTCTCCTTGGCGTCGGCCATGAGGGCCTTGCTGCCAAGCGCGCGGCCGGTGCGGTGCTTCATCCAGCCCAGGGCCGGCATGAGGAGCACGGACAGGGCCGCGATGATGATGCCGAGGAGGGACGGCAACGGCGGTTCGAAGCCGCCCAGTTTACGCGCGGCATCCCAGAGGATGTAGGCCGAGAGGAGGAAAAAGGTCACGGCCACCACTTTGAGGGCGCGGCTTTCCTGGCGCGCCGCCTCCTGAACGCTGCTCCCCCGGGTCTCGGCCAGGAGACGGTGACCGACCACCGTGGCCGCGATCACCTCGATGATGCTGTCGAAGCCGAAGCCCACCAGGGCCACCGAGCCGGCGAAGATCCCCGCGGTGATGGCGATGATCGCTTCGGCGATGTTGTAGCCGATGGTCAGGCCTTCCAGGAGCATGCCGCGGCGCAGAAGGCGACGGCGTGTGGCGGTGACGGGAGAGGATCTCGCGGGGGCGCTGGGCATGGCTCGCAGAGGTTAGATCACCAGATGGCCGGAACCCGGCTGCTACATGGAGGCGTCCTGGACGATGCGCCAGCCTTGTGGTCCGGGCCGCAGCACCAGCAGGGTCAGGCCGGTGGCTGCCTCCCGGTCGGGATAGGCCAGAGTCCAGCGGGCGGTGATGGTGAGCCCGTGGACGCGGCTGGGCCGGGCATCTCCGAGCATGGAGACCTCCGTCCCTTCGGCCGGGCGGATCTCCAGGACGTCCAGACTCAGATGCCCCATGGCGGCCTGATCCGGATAGCGTTTGCGGTAGCGCTCCAGCACCTGGTCGCGCCCCCGGGTCAAACCGGACGGGGAAACGAAGGTGGCGTCGTCGGCGTAGACCGAGCAGAATGCCTCCAGGTCACCGCGATTCCAGGCGGCGGCCTGCTCCCGTAGCAGGTCGCGGGCAGCGGCCCGGGCCTCGTTGCCGCGGTGCATCGCCAGCAGGCGATCCCAGTAGCCGGGTCCATGAGTGCCCACGTAGGCCGGGGGCGAGGCAAAGATCGGATCCGCCAGGATCTCGTGGGCGGGAACAAAGCGGTGGCCGGTGTCGACGAGCCAGGTGAACAGTTCATCCCACCTGGCCGCGCCGACTTCGTTGGCGTGCAAGAGAAGGATCTGGGGTGTGACACGTCCCGCCAGCTGGTCGCCGGTCTGTTCATGGTGTCGTACGGACAGGTGCAGCGATTCCAGGTACTCGAGGCCGATCCGTTCCATGGCGGCCGTGTCGCCCTGCCGGCGTGCCTCCACCCAGGGCCTCTCGAACGACCAGTCCTGATCATCGATGGTGACATGGAGGTTGCGCTGGCTGCTGGCCTGAAGGTAGGTCCGCATCGCCGTGAGCTTGGCCTCGGTCTCGCCCTCCCGCAGCATGGGAAAGCGGAAGTAGCGCACCGTGGTACCGCGGGACGCTAAAAACTGCGCCCGCCCCGCCCGCCCGGCCTCCACATCAGCGATGTAGTCCTCGGAGGTGGTGGCGGTGTGGCTGGGATGAGAAGCGGAGTGATTG
>JAPUKF010000053.1 GCA_027295805.1 Acidobacteriota bacterium
GCTGCAGGTCGCTCATGGTGTCCTCGCCGTCGGCGGCCATGGTGGGAGCCGCCAGGGTTGCGCCCAGAAGAAGAACTGCGGCCAGCCGGCCGCCTTCGGATATCAGGGATCTTTTCATAGGGTGAGGGTCCTCCCGTGGAAAATCCGGCCGGGCCGGCGGCAGCCCCACATGAGGGTTACCGCCGGTCCGCCGGGATGTCACATTCTCTCACGGTTCAAGCCGGAGACCAAGACCCGGTAGCCAGGTTCAGGGTCTGCCGGGCTCGCCCCCGCCATGGCCGTGCCCGCCCATGGAACCCCGGTGGTGCCGCCTCATCATGGAGCCGGGCTCCCCCAGCTCTGCGAGATGCTCGCCCAGGATGGCTTCCAGCTTCTCCTGCTGCTGGGGAGTGAGAATATCGCGAACCTGCCGCAGCATCTGAGCCCGCGCCACGGCCAGGTCGCCGTCCACCGCGGCCGTGTCGGCCGCGGCGGCACGGATGGCGGCTTCATCGAAATCAGGCGCATGGATGGCCTGAGCCAAGGCCTGTCGCGCCGCATGCAGCTGCTCCATGACAGCCGCCATTTCCTCATGATTCGCCTGCATCTGCTCGTGAAGGGCCTCCTTCTGGCCCTCGTCCAGGTCCAGGTGAGCCATCATCTGACCCATCATGAAGCCATGGTCAAAGTCCTTTCCCATGGGCCCGCGAGAGTGACCCATCTGTGGCGCCGCCCAGGCGGCACCGGCGGCCAGCACCAGAAGAACCACACTTCCCATCAATATGCCTGTTTTTCTCACGGTCTGCCTCATCTCCAGTCTCCTTTTTCGGTCACGCGCCCCCGGGGGACGCTCTCTATGTGGCCAGATGCCTGCCACCCCCGTTTTGTTACATTTCTCCGCACTTGCGCTCACTTTTTCGCACTGCGTGTAACAGACAACCTACCTCTCGCATCTATATTATTGAGGAGTGCGTATGGCGACCATGCAACTGGTGTGGACCTTGACCGGCCCCGGCGAGGCGGTGCCCGCTCGTGCGCCTGACGAGGCACGCCTGGTGGCCGCTGCGCGCAAGGGTGACCGGGATGCGTTCACCGAACTGGTCCAGCGCAACCAGCGCCGCGTCTTTCGCCTGGCGGGACGCTTCTTCCAGCAGCGCGCCGATGTGGAGGACACGGCCCAGGAGACGTTCCTCAGGGCCTGGAGCCGGCTGGACACCTACCGAGAACGAGCACCCTTCGAGCACTGGCTCACCCGCATCTGCCTGAACTGCTGCTATACCCGCCTGCGCCGCGAGAAAGGAACCCTGCCCCTGCCCGCCAATGAACCCGCGGTCCATGGTGACCCCGACGCGGCCCTGGAAGTTCGGGGACTCCTGTCCCGGCTGCGCCCCTCGGATCGTTTCCTGCTTCTGCTTCTGGAGGGCGAGGGATGGTCGGTGGAGGAAGTGGCCGGCCGCCTAGGCTGGAGCCAGGTGAATGTGCGCGTCCGCGCCCACCGCGCCCGCAAGCGGCTGAGGCGGCTTCTTGAGGAAGGTGGCGGCCCATGAACTGTACCCGGATCCGTCGTGGCCTCATGCAATCCGGCCCGGCTAATGGCGACTCGCCGGCTGACCCGGACCAGCCCGTGGCAGAGCACCTGCGCCATTGCGCCGCCTGCCGGGGCTTTGCCGAAAGACTGCAGACCGCCCGCCAGGGGCTGCGCCGGCATCATGCCGGTATCGAGCCGGATGCAGCCTTCGCTTCCCGTCTTAGCCGGCGTCTTGCCACCGACACGCCGACGGACCTGGGCCGCACCGCCCTGCGCCTGCTGCCCCTGTCGGTGGCGGTTCTGTTGCTGCTCTTCTTGATCTCGACTCAAACCAGGCGGCTGGCTGAGCCTGCCGCAACCATCACGGCAACGGAAGATGCCTACCTGACATGGGTTCTTGCGGCTGACGAAGAGAACTCCTGATGCGACGTGCGGCTGCCACCATCTCCGTTCTCGCCCTCTTCCTCATGGGCATGGTGATTGGCGCCTTCGGGATGCACCTGTTCGAACGCCATCACCTGCCCTGGCGCATGCCCGTCCACGGCGACAGGATGCGAACATCCGGGCCACCCCATTTTCCTCCCCACGCGATTGAGGAAATTGAAAAGCAGTTGGAGCTCACTCCGGAACAGAGCGAACAGGTCCATCGCATCCTCGCTCATGGCCGGCTGCGGGCGGAGGCGCTGCGTCACGATGTGGCACCCCAGGTGCACGCCCAGATGCAGGAGACGCACCGCCAGATCCTGGAGATCCTGACGCCCGACCAGCGCCGCCACCTGGAACAACTGATGCCTCGCCGGCGGCAGTCACCGCCAGACCCCTGAGCCCCGCCCGGCGCCTACTCTTCCGGCGCCATATGCGGGTAGCGGAAATCGGTGGGCGGATCGAACGTCTCCTTGATGGTGCGGGGGCTGACCCAGCGCAACAGGTTCAGATAGCTGCCGGCCTTGTCATTGGTCCCCGAGGCGCGGCCTCCACCGAACGGCTGCTGGCCGACCACGGCGCCTGTGGGCTTGTCGTTGATGTAGAAGTTGCCGGCGGCATGGGTCAGGGCGTCGGTCATCTTGACGATGGCATCCCGATCCCGGGCAAAAATGGCTCCGGTCAGGGCATAGGGCGACCCCTTGTCGCAGATGTCCAGGGTCTTTTCCAGGGCAGCGTCCTGATAGACATAGATGGTCAGCACCGGCCCGAAGATCTCTTCCCGCAGAAGTTTGAAATCCGGCCGCCGTGCCCGGATGAGGGTGGGCTCGATGAAATATCCCTTCCGCTCGCTGCAACCGCCACCGTAGAGGATGGTGGCATGGGAGGAGCGTTTGGCGAACGAGATGGCTTTCTTGATATTGCTGTAGGCACCACGGTCAATGACAGCACCCATGAAGTTGGTGAAGTCGGAGGGATCGCCCATGCGCACCTGGTCCAGGAGGCGGTAGAGCCGCTTCTCCAGCCGCGGCCAGAGAGAGCGCGGGATGAATGCACGTGAGGCGGCCGAGCACTTCTGCCCCTGGTATTCGAACGCACCCCGGACCAGGGCCGTGGCCAGGGACGGTACATGGGCGGTGGGATGAGCGAAGACAAAGTCTTTGCCGCCGGTTTCTCCAACGATGCGCGGGTAATATTTGTAGCGGTCGATATTGGCCCCCACGGTGGCCCACATCCCCTTGAACACCTCCGTTGAACCGGTGAAATGAATCCCTGCCAGATCCGGGCTGGCCAGGACCGGGTCACCGATATCGGCGCCCGCGCCGGGAACCATATTGATGACGCCTGCGGGCAACCCAGCTTCCTCCAGCAGGTCCATGAGGAAGTGGGCGGCGTAGACGGCCGAGGAGGCCGGTTTCCACACGACGACATTGCCCATCATGGCCGGGGCCGTGGGCAGATTGCCGGCAATGCTGGTGAAATTGAACGGCGTGACGGCGAAGATGAATCCCTCCAGAGGCCGTTGTTCCAGATAGTTCCAGCAGCCGGGAGACGACTCGGGCTGCTCGGCGTAGACCTGCTGCAACCCCTCGGCGTTGAACCGCCAGAAATCGATCAATTCGCAAGCCGCATCGATCTCGGCCTGATGCGCCGTCTTGGATTGGCTCAGCATGGTGGCAGCATTGATGACCTGCCGGTATTTTCCGGCCAGCAGATCCGCGGCCTTCAGAAAGATCGCCACCCGGTGCTGCCAGGGCATCCGCGACCACGTGGGATGAGCCCGTGCAGCGGCCTGGATCGCCTTTTCCACCTCCCCTTTGCGGCACTTGTGCCAGCGACCCAGCACATGACCATGGTCATGGGGCATAACCGCGTCGGCCAACCGTCCTGTGCGCACGCGGCGCCCCCCGATACGGGCCGGTATCTCGATGGTCCGCCCGGACATGTTCTCAAGCTGGGCCTTGAGCTCGCGCCGTTCGGGACTGCCCGGCTCATAGGTATAGATCGGTTCATTGATCGGTGCAGGGACGAGGAAGGTGCCATTGGACATGGGGAGGAACTCCTTTTTTTCAGGACAGGAGAGCATTCTAGCGCCCCGGGCGGCAGGGCGCTCATGGTAGATTCTCCTTGATGCAGACTCCGCGCCAGACCTCCATCCGCCTCCTCGTCACCACTCTGGCGGCCCTGGCTATCGCCTTGCCGGCAGCGCCGGCGGCGGCCCGTGCCGGGGGAATCCACGCCAGCGGGGAGAGAGTCCTTCTTTCCAGGAGATGCGGACGTCACATTCTGGTGGATATGACCGTGGGCGGCGACCCCGACAAGATCCTGACCATGATCCTGGACACCGGCGCCAGCTATACCGTCATCGATCCAGATTCGGTCTACCGGGTCAGCGGCCAGCACCTCGAAAAAAACAAGTGGGTCAATTTCGAGAAACTGACGGTGGGGAAAGTGGCTTTTCACAAGGTCAGGGCCCGCGGGAGCAACCTGGATCACATTTCCCGCGCCCTGGGCTATCCCGTGGACGGCATCCTGGGATTTCCGGCTTTTGCCGGGACGCTCCTCACCCTGGACTACCCGGCCGGAGAGGTCAGAGTTGGCGGGGGCCAGTTGAACCCCGATGACCCCGATGTCTTTGAGCTGTCTTCCCGCAACATCTCACGGCCGTGGATCACACTGCAGATCGCCGGCCGCTCGCGCACGGTGCTCATCGATTCAGGATCGGGGAGCGGCCTGGTTCTCAACCGTTCCAACAGTTACTCATGGCTCACGCCTCCCCTGCCGGTGCGATCGTCCATGCGCATCAACCGCTTGCAACTCCGCGAGATGGGTCGTCTGGATGACCACGTGGTGTTCGGCCCAACGGAGATCCTCCATCCTCTGGTTGAGATCACCAACGCCACTCAACTGGTGGGCACGGCCATTCTCGAAGAATTCGTGCTCACCTTCGATCAGAAAAACCACCTCCTGCGCATGCAGTATGCCGGTGATGGACCGATGGTTCAGGATGCGCTCCGCGGCACGGGGCTGGTGTTCAATCCCACTCATGCCGGGCTGGAAGTGGTGCGGGTCCTGAAGGGATCACCGGCTGCGCGCGTCAAACTGCGCAAGGGCGACCTGGTCACGGCCATCAACGGCCGCCCGGTTCTCGAGAGGGAGTGCGGCGGCTTCGGGCACCGGCTGACCGACCAAGATCGGGAACTGGTTCTGACCATCACCCACAAGAATGTCTCCCGGGACATTCTCGTGGATGTGGTGGACATCATTCCGTAGCCTGAAGCACCCTGGGCCAAGGTCCGGCACTGGTCGTCCGGTCTTGCGGCGGAAGCGACGAATTCGAATGGGGCAAGGGAGCCGCTGGGGCAAATTACCCACTTATCTTCAGGAGCCCGACCAGTTCCAGTCGTCGAGGGTCAGACCCTTGGCCGCGTTGTAGCCCACCTGGCGGTGGCGCACGACACCTTCGCCGTCCACAAGAATGATGGTTGGCGTGCCGCTGACGCCATAGGTGATGAAGCTCCTGCGAAGCGGGTCGACGGCCACCTGGTCGAAGAAGCCTTCTTGCCGCTGCTCCAGAAAGCCTCCCACGGTTCCGGCATCCTCGTCACTGATAGCGAGAACGGAAATACCATTCGCCGCCGCGAACGCCATGACCTCGGGCACCGCCCGCTTGCACGGCCCGCACCAGGTGGCCCAGAAGAAGAGCAGATGGGAGCGACCGTTGAGCTCGGGAAGTGTGCCGGAACCCACAGGCTGCAGACCAACGGGTAGAGCAGGCGCCACGTCTCCTACTTGTGGGGGACCCGGTAACTCCGGTAACTCCAATGGAAATCGACGAAGAGAGAGCGTGATCTCGATCTCCTGGTCCTCTTCTATTTGCATGCCCGGACGGACGACCACGAGCTTGAGCGGCGTGC
>JAPUKF010000054.1 GCA_027295805.1 Acidobacteriota bacterium
GGAGGTTCTGCCGGGCGTCTACAAGATCAAGGTGACCTACGGCGAGGTCACGGCCGAGACATCGGTGCGGGTCCTTCCCGACCCGCGCTTTGCCATTTCCCGCGGTGAGAGAGAGGCAAAATGGGAAGCCCTGGCCCGCGCCGGGGCCATGCAGGAAGCCGTGGCCGAGGCCGTGACCCGCATCATGGAAACCCGTGATGATATCGATCGGGTCCTGGCTCATGCCAAGAAGGATGACGACGCCGACGACGAGGAAGACGACCCCTACGATACCCTGCGCAAGGCAGCCGGCGATCTGAAGAAGTCACTGGCCGAGATGGAAAAGCGCCTGCGCGAGCCGCCGGACACCAAGGGGATCATCGCCCGCGACAACGCCTTGTCCCGAATCCGCCAGCTCTACTTCCTGATGTCGTCGTCGTGGGATGCGCCGACGCCGTCCCAGGTGGATCAGATGGGCACGGTGGGCACCCAGGTGGATGAAGTCCTGGACGAGTTCAACCATCTTTACACGGATCAGGTGGACACATTCCGCCGCCAGGTGCGGGAGGCGGGCATCCAGTTGTTCGCCGACAAGGACCCGCTGCAGGTCAATCCTTGACCAGAACCGCCAGCAGGTCCATGGTGGAGACGATGCCCACCGGGACGTTGTGATCGCTGCCGGTGACCAGGAGACGATGGACATGGGCCTCGACCATGGCCCGGGCCACGTCCTGCAGGGACGCGCCCTCGGGCACCGAGTGGATGGTGCGGGTCATGATGTCCCGCACCGCGACGTCACCGCCTTCCACGTGGAGGCGCTGCAGATCTTCGGAGTTGTAGGTCTCTTCCCAGTCCCGCAGGTAGAAGTCGGGGCCGGACCGATCCGGCGCGATATTGCCAATCCGCGAGGTGGCCCGCCCCACGTCGGCGAGGGAAACCACTCCCGTCAAGCGTCCCTGCTCGTTGACCACGGGCGCCCCCGAGATCTCATTTTCGGTGAGGAAGGTCGCCAGCTCGCCAACGGTCATGTTCTCACGGGCAAGGAGCAGTTCACGGTTCATGATCTCGCTGATGGGCAGGTCTTTCATGGAGCTCCTCTCCAACAGGACAACTCAAGTTTATGCCATCAGGCAGTCCGGGAGAAGGCCCGGCGCAGGTCGGCCATGAGGCGGTGAGCGGCGCGACCGTCCCCACCGTCATAGCGCACCCTGTAGTAGAGATCCGTGAGCTCGCGAACCCGGACCGCCGCCGCGGCGGGCAGGACGCAGGTGGCCCGGGCGGCGAGTTCGCCCGGTGTCTCACCGGGCCTGAGCTCCAGGTCGCACCGCTTGAGCCAGCGCAGCAGGCGGGCATAAAACGGCGGCATGACGCCGGTTACGCCCCCGTCCCCCCGGCGCAGGGCCGGCAACCACCAGATGCCCCAGCCCGCCATGAGGATCAGCACCAGGAGGCCGGCCCCCTTCAGCAGGCTGCCTTTCTGGGCGAGCAGAGCCGTGAGCCAGTCACCGGTCCGCTGCCACCAGGAGCCCGTCGCGTCCCGCATGGCCAGAAAGCCCCGGGCCTGATCGTCCAGGTCGATACCGATGACATAGTCATCCCAGAGACGTGCCACTGTGGAGGCCAGGTCGGCCGCCAGGGTGCGCCAGTTGCCGTCCTGCCACTCGCCGCGGCCGGCGGCCGGCGTGGGATCGAACGGCACCCAGCCCACGCCGGGGAAGAAGACCTCCACCCACGCATGAGCGTCGGATTGGCGGACCGTGTAGTGCGCGGCAAAGCGACTGCGCTCGCCCCGCAGGTAGCCGGTGACAAAGCGCGCCGGAATACCCGCGGCCCGCGCGAGCACCACCATGGAGGTTGCGAAATATTCACAATGGCCCGGCATTCCCTCGAAGAGGAAGGCCGCCAGCGGGTCGGCGTGCCCGGCGTCGGCCACGTCAAGGGAATACTCCAGGCCGCCGGACAGCCAGCTTTCCAGGGCTCTGGCTGCGTCATAGCGGGTCGGCTGGTCGCCGGTGAGGCGCCGGGCCAGGCCGGCGACCCGGCGATCCAGGGGCGGCAGGCCTAGGTGCAGGGAGCGCACTCTCGGAGGATCGGGCCCCCTCGCCGCCCGCAGGACAGAGGGGGTACGCTCTGGCAGGATCGACGCCACCGTGTAGGTCAGCCCCCGTCCCGGCCTGCCCGGCAAGATGAGGGCGCCGGTCCCATCCTCCGCCAGAAAGAGAAAGTCTTCGGAGCGCAGACGCGCCGGCGAGGCGGCGGCGAACAAGACGCGCTGGGGACTGGGGTCCAGGCGAATCTCCTGGAGAAGTTCGGCCTCCCCCCTCCGGGGTGCTTCCGGCTCCCCCCGCGGATGGAACCAGCCTTCCGCGCCGGCACTGAACCAGTCCAGACCTGTCGCCGTCCGTGTCCAGGTGCTGCCATCGAAGTGGTCCAGGGCCATGCCCCGCCATCTCAAGTCCTGCCCGCCCGCCTGGCGGCCGCTGAGACGAACCTGCATGACCCGGGAACGGTCCAGCTTGATCCGGCCGATGTCTCCCAGCCGGGTGGTTTCGGAAAAACCACTGCTGGCGCCGGGTCGCAGGATCCCCGGCGAGAATGTGCCGGTCCCCAGGTGTGGAATGGCCAGGAAGAGAAGCGCTCCCACGACCACCAGGCCCAGGACCGCCACGGCGGTGGGTGCTGCGTAAAGCAGGCGACCGCTGCTGGCGGTATAACGGGCCGGCCGGCAGAAGCGGCCTCGGTCCAGGGGCAGGTGGGACCAGGCCATCTGGGCATGAGTCACCATGGCCAGCCAGGCCAGCAACGGCACCACGAATGACACGGCGGTGGTCAGCGCCGCGGCCAGGACGATCATGAGGAGCGACACCAGGATGATCTGGCGATCATCCCGGGCATCCTGGCTGTTGAACATCTTGAACAGAGCAATAAAGGCGATCAGGTTCAGAGAGGCGTCGAGGGGATTGTGGCGCAGGAAGACAAGGTCGGCGATGAAGACCAGCAGGGCCAGCACGCCCGCCGCAGGCCAGAGACGTCTTCCCCACGGCCCGTGCGGGCGCCGGTCCCCGCCCCGCGCGAGAATCACCAGCAGACCCGTGAGCAGCACCAGGAAACCGGCCGTGCCCAGGCCCTGGTAGGCATACAGAGCGGTGGCCGCGACCCCCAGAGCCAGGAGAGCCGACCGGCTCATGGCATCACCGGGAGGTGTCGGCGGCAGAGGGGACGGAGTCACCGGCGCGGGGACGCTGTCCACGGCGGGCGCCGGCAGCAGGCGGCCGTCGGATCCTGTCGGCTCCAGAAGGGCGAGGCGGCGCAACAAGGGCGGCAGGCCGGCCGTCCCGCTGAAGGTCCGCCTGTCGGCCCCATCCACCGTCATGCGCACCTGGCCGCCGCCTTCCAGGGTACGGCGGGCGCGGCCGGCGTGGTAGGAGATCTCACCTTCAAAAGCGATGCGGGCCAGGTGGGGGTCGCCGCTGCGCTGCGTACAGAGATCAAACTTCAGCAGGGGCCGCGACTCACCGGCTGTCTCCCGTACCAGCAACACGCCCCGGCGCGCCGTGGACTTCCAGTCGATGTGGCGGACGTCGTCTTCGACGCTGCCCCGGCGCAGACCATCGTTCTCACTGCCTGCCGCGCCCACGGGCACAGGGACCTGGCCATGGGCCTGCAGCCCGCCGCGGATCGGCAGCGCGCAGGCCGGCGCCGCCGGCAGCACCAGGGGCGTTGCCGGTGCCGGGTAGAACCGACGACGCTCCACCAGGCCCAGGGGAACCACCGCGCCCAGACGGACACCCATGATCCGGAGGGGGCCGCGCATGGTTTCGCAGCCGGTGAGGGTGACCTTCACCATGCCCCTGCCGGGTATGCGCTCCACCAGGGCCGGGCCCAGGACGCCGCGGTGCGTGAAGAGACGCACACGCACGGCGCGGGCGGCACGCCGCCCGCGGTTGCGCAGGTGGACCGTGACGGTATAGGGGATCCCGGCCTGGATGGTGTCGGGGGCGTCTATGGAAGCCCGCAATCTGAGAAGGTTGAGCAGGGAGAGAGACAGGGAAACAGGCAGGGTCGCCGCAAACAGGCCAAACAGGAGATAGAGCAGGTTGTTGCCTGTGTTGATGGCCGCGCCGAGCAGCGCCATACAGAGGACAAGCAGACCCCAGGCCATGGCGGTGGGACGCGGCAGGCCGATCCGGGACGGTTGCAGGCTCAAGATCTCAGAGGGGCACGGACGTGGTTTCGAGGACGTCCTGAAGGATTGCGCGCACCTGGTCGCGGCGGGCCGTGGGATCGGCTGCGGCGTCATGGGGCACGAGGCGGTGGGCCAGCACCGGCTCCGCCAGGCCTTTGATGTCGTCGGGCAGAACGAACTCTCTGCTCTCCAGCAGGGCGGTGGCACGGGCCGCCCGGCTCAGGGCCAGGGCTGCCCGAGGGGACGCTCCCAGGGCCAGCTTCGGATGGCGGCGGGTGCCGTCGACGATCTCCAGCAGGTAATTCAGAAGGCTGTCATCCAGCCTGACCTGCTCAACCCGGCGCCGGGCCGCCGTCAGGCTCGCCGGCGAGAGAACCGGTTTGAGATCGACAAGGGGATCTTTGCCGTTGCGCCCGACAATCATCTCTTTTTCCGCCGTCCGGTCGGGATATCCCATGGACAGGCGCATGAGAAAGCGGTCCATCTGGGATTCCGGCAGGGGATAGGTGCCGTGATGCTCCAGAGGATTCTGGGTGGCGATGACCAGGAACGGGTCGGGAAGGGCATGGGTGATGCCGTCCAGTGTGACCTGCTGTTCTTCCATGGCCTGGAGGAGCGCGCTCTGAGTGCGCGGAGTCGTGCGATTGATCTCGTCGGCCAGCAGGACGTGGCAGAAGACCGGGCCGGGCCGGAAGAGGAACTCCCGTGACGATGGCTCGAAGACGTTCACGCCGACGATATCGGCCGGCAGCAGGTCGGAGGTGAACTGGACCCTGCGGAAGGTGCCGCCCATGGCCTGTGCCAGGGCCCGTGCCAGGGTGGTCTTGCCCACGCCGGGGATATCTTCGATGAGCAGGTGTCCGCCGGCCAGCAGGGTGACCACGGCGTCATGAACCACTTCATCCTTGCCGCGGATGACGGCTCCCACGGACTGGAAGAGATCCTGCAGGGGCGGTTCGCCGGACGGGAACGGGACGGTCTCGGGGGTAAGCTCGGGCTGTCGGGTCACGAACTCTCTCCACTCCGCCCCGCACCTGGGACGGCATGCCTCCCCGACCGAAGCACAGTGAATATATCGCTCGGCAGCGGGGTCCGCCAGCACCCGTTCAGGCTTCCTCGATATTCCAGTTTTCCAGGCGCCGGGTGAAGCCCTGGCTGATCCGCTCGCGGATGCTGTCAAATTCCTGCTGGGGAAGTTTCAGGAACGTTTCCACCACCTTGGGATCGAACTGGGTGCCGGAAAACTTGATGATCTCATCCCGGGCCACTTCATAGGAGCGGCCTTTCCGGTAGGGCCTGGTGGAGGTGATGGCGTCATAGGTGTCCACCACGGAGAAGATTCTCGCTCCCAGAGGTATGCCCTGGCCTGCCAGACCGCTGGGATAGCCAGTGCCATCATATTTTTCCTGGTGGGAGAGGACGATGGGGATGGCTCCTTCCAGAAAGGTGATCCCCTTGAGCATGGAATAGCCCAGCTCAGGGTGTTGCTCCATGACCTTCCATTCCTCCGCGTTGAGAGGCCCGGGTTTGCGCAGGATGGCATCGGGAATGCCGATCTTGCCCACATCGTGGAGCAGGGCACCGCGCCGGATATCAGTCAATTCAGGCTCGGAGATCCCCAGGTGGCGGGCCACTAGGGCCGTGTACTCAGCCACCCGCATGGAATGGCCCTGGGTCTCACTGTCCCGGGAGTCCAGGGCGGCGATGAGTGCCTCCAGGGTCGCTTCATAGGTGTTCTGGATCTCGTTGAACGCCGTCTTCAGCTCGGTGAACAGGGACTGAACCTCTTTGGTCTTGCGGGAGAGTTCTTCGGTGCGCTCGGAGACCTTCTTTTCCAGATCCCGCTGATATTCCCGGTTCTCTTCAACCAGCCGTCGCTGTTCCACCACCCGGTCCACGGTGAAGAGGACATCGGTCAGGTTGAACGGTTTGGTGACATAGTCGCGGGCACCCCGGCGAATCGATTCCAGGGCCGTGTCCGTATCCACAACACCGCTGACCATGATGACGTCGATATCCGGGTCGTGGTCCTTGATCTGTTCCAGAAGTTCGATGCCGGTGGCCCCCGGCATGCGGATATCCGAGAGCACCAGGTTGAAGCGCACATTCTCCAGCTTGCGCATGGCATCCTCGGCATCACTTGCGGTGGAGCAGGGATAGCCGGCACCTATCAGGCCCTCGGCCAGAACTTCCCTGATGGAGTTCTCGTCGTCGACGATGAGAATGTTGGTGCGGCGCTTGATATTGTTTTTGAAGCCGGTGTAGTTGGCCGTTGCCAAGAGTTCGATCCCCTCACTTTGGCGGGTGCAGCGCGCCGGACCACTCGTACGGCCGCTGGTCCAATATAGGTTCGCGCGGTATGAGTTCAAGCTGGGAATTACGATGCCGGGATGGAAATTGCGCTACTGACGAAATAGTCGCAGGCCACTGTTCACCACCTTTACAGCGCCTCCCCCGGCCCGGCAACGCAGGGCCCTGAATGCCTCCGGAAGACGTGCCATGGAGCGCGCATGAGGCCGGGTTGCGCTAGGATCCTCAGGCGCCTGCACCGCCCGGGAGGAAGCAGCCCTTGACAGGTCTTCACAGACACATGCTCGCGCCCCTGCTGGTGCTGGGGGCCTCCTCTGTCCTGGCGCCGGCCGGGGGCCAACCACCAGCGGGCGGCAAATCGCAAGCCGTTCCCAGGCAGCCCAACATCGTGATGATCTTCACCGACGATCAGCGCGCCGACTCCCTTGGCTGCACGGCTCACCCCTTCGTCAAGACTCCCAACATCGACAGCCTGGCTCGAGAAGGGATCCGCTTTGACAACATGTTCGTGATCACGTCTCTCTGTTGCCCCAGCCGGGCGACGGTCCTGTCGGGGCTGTACACCCATCTCACGGGAGTGAGCGAAAACGGGCAAGACCTCAGCTACGATGCTTCCACGCCCTACCTGCCGCGTCTGCTGAAGGAAGCCGGCTACACCACGGCCTTCATCGGCAAGTATCACATGGGCAAGAAAGCATTTCCCCGCCCGGACTTCGACTACTGGGCGGCCATGGACCAGAACGGCGGTCGCGGCAAATACATCGATCCCCGGCTCAATATCAATGGCAAGGTGACCGCAAGCGTTGGCCACAGCACCGACGTGCTCAGCGGCCTGGCCCTGGACTGGCTCAAGGAGCGCCAGGACAAGCCGTTCTTCCTGCTTCTCTCCCTGAGAAATCTTCACTTCCCCTGGACACCACCGCCGCGGCACGCGGGCATGTACCGTGACGCGCCTGTCGAACTACCCGCCAGCTTCAATGACTCTCTGGATCTCCTGCCCGGGGCTGGCGGCGAGAAACAGTACACGAAACTCACCGGGAACCTCATCAACCAGTTCAGCGACAGAAAGGTGGGGGTCACCCAGTTCGTCAGGGACTATGCCCGCATGGTTCCCAGCATCGATGAAAATGTCGGCCTTCTCATCCAGCAATTGAAAAAATCGGGCCTGTACGACAATACGGTCTTCCTCTACTCCAGCGACAACGGCTTTCTTCTCGGCGAACACGGCCTGGTGCGCAAAGGGCTCTTCTATGAGCCGTCCATTCGTGTGCCCCTGTTGATTCGTTACCCGCCCCGGCTGCCGGCAGGCGTCCGGGTCGATGCCCAGGCCCTGAACCTGGACCTGGCACCTACCCTCCTGGATCTGGCGGGTGTCCCCCGGCCCATGGCCATGCAGGGGCGGAGTCTCATTCCGGTGGCCCGGGGCGAGCAGGATTCATGGCGGCAAGACTGGCTGTTCATGGAGCAGTACCCGGAGGGCGGCAGCCCTCCGCTCCTGGCGGTGCGCGGCGAGCGCTGGAAGTATGTGCGTGCCTGGGGTGAAACGGTGGAAGAGGAGCTCTTCGACCTGGCGGGCGACCCCGGTGAGCGCCGGAACCTCGCCGGCGAAGCTGCCCATGGTTCCCGCCTCGAAACCATGCGCCGGCGCATGAAAGAACTGCTGCTGGAGGTGAAGGCACCAGGCGAGTGGATGGCCGGCCCTGCGACGGCAGACCCTTCCAGCCAGTAAACCCATCTGTATATCTTTCTCTTGCCTGCCACCCGGCCGTGGGCCATACTGCACCCGTTCCATCCACAATTAAGGAGGAAGCATGATGTCGAAACGCACCGCCACGTTCGCCCTGTCCCTCTTGACCCTGGTTGTAACGGCCGGCCTGCTCATGGCCGGCGACGAGAAAGCTGCCGCCCCCACGGCGGCCGACGAGGCCATGATGGCCGCCATGACTCCCGGTGAACACCATGAGCATCTTGCCGCCACCGCCGGGAACTGGGAGGTGGCCCTCAAGATGTGGATGGACCCCTCCCAGACCGAGCCTGTGGAGAGCACGGGTACAGCGAAGTTCTATCCCGTCATGGGCGGCCGCTACATGGTCCAGGAGTACTCCGGCGACTGGATGGGGATGGAATTCACCGGCCGGGGCACCACCGGCTACGACAATCTGGCAGGGAAGTACGTCTCCACCTGGGTTGACAACATGAGCACGACCATCTCCATGGAAAGCGGACACTGCGACGGCACGGGCAGGAAATACGACTGGGCCGGCGAGATGCCCGACCCCATAAGCGGCGACATGGTCAAGACCCGCACGGAGCAGACCATTGAAGGCAACCGCATGCGCCTGACATCGTACGCGGTCACCGACGGCGGTGAACGAAAGATGATGGAGATCGTCTATACGCGCAAATCGTCCTGACCCTGAGAAGATTTGGCGTCGACCCAGTTGGGACCCCAGCCCAGATCCACGGTAAGGGGCACGTCCAGGGGGTGGACGCCTTCCATCTCTCTGCGCACCATGGCGGCCACCGGTTTGATCTCATCGTCGGGGACTTCCAGGACCAGTTCGTCATGGACCTGCAGGATCATCCGTGACCGGTGTTTCCCGGCCCGCAGGCAGGCATCGATGGCCAGCATGGCTTTCTTGATCAGGTCGGCGGCAGTTCCCTGGATGGTGGTGTTGACGGCGGCGCGCAGCGCCTGCTGTCGCGCCATGCGATTGCCGCCGGCCAGTTCAGGGAAGTAACGGACCCGGTCCAGCAGTGTCTTGACGTACCCCTTCTCCTCGGCTGATGCCGTGGTCTCATCGATGTATTGCTTGACCCGGGCAAAGCGTTCGAAGTAGGCGGCTATGAAGGCCTGGGCCTCGCCCATGGAGATTCCCTGCTCCCGGGCCAGACGCATGGGGCCCATGCCGTAGAGGATGCCGAAGTTGATGGCTTTGGCGCGGCGGCGCATCTCCCCTGAGACCAGGTCGACGCTGACGCCGAAGATGGCCGCGGCGGTGCGGGAATGAATATCCTCGCCGGCCGCGAAGGCCTCCTTCAGGACCGGGTCGCCGGTGAGATGGGCAAGAATGCGCAACTCCACCTGGCTGTAGTCGGCGATGAGGAGGACATGTCCCGGATCGGGAATGAACGCACGTCGGATCTCCCGGCCGATGGCGGTGCGTACCGGGATGTTCTGCAGATTGGGATCCGATGAGGACAGGCGCCCGGTGGCGGCCACCGCCTGGTTGAAGCTGGTGTGCACCCGCCCGGTCTCGGGATGAACCATGGCGGGGAGGGCATCCACGTAGGTCCCTTTGAGCTTGGCCAGACTGCGCCACTCGAGAACACACGCGCAGATGGGGTGGGCCGGGGCCAGTTCCTCAAGCACCTGCTGGCTGGTGGAATAGGCCTTCGTCTTGCTGGTCTTTCGGCGCGGCTTGATGCCCAGGCGCTGGAACAGCACTTCCCCCAACTGCTTGGGTGAGTTGATGTTGAACGGACCGCCGGCGGCACTGTGAATCTGAGCCTCGACACGGGCCAGTTCCTTTTCCAGTTGTACCGCAATCCCCTTCAGGTGGTCGGTGTCCACCCGCACGCCGGCATGCTCCATCTCGGCCAGCACCGGCAGGAGGGGCATTTCCAGGCGCGTGAACAGGTCCCAGAGAGAGGCCTCCTTGAGGCGCGGGGTGAACAGGTGGGCCAGCTTGAGAGCCACGTCGGCATCCTCGCCGGCGTACTCCACCACCCGCGCCAGCTCCACCTGGTCGAGAGTGACCTGCCGCACTCCCTTCCCGGCCAGATCGCTGTATGGGATCATGCGGTAGTCCAGGTACTCCCCGGCCAGATCGTCCAGCTTGTGGGAGCGGGATGGATTGAGGAGGTAGGCCGCCAGCATTGTGTCAAAGGTGATCCGGCGCATGCGGATGCCGGCGCGACGCAGGGCCACATATTCGTACTTGCAGTTCTGACCGACCTTGGCCACCTTGTCGCTTTCCAGAACAGGCTTGAGCAGGTTCAGTGCCGTCTCGGGTGTCAACTGCTCGCTCACCCCGACCTTGTGGCGCACCGGGACGTAGAACGCTTCGCCCGGCTCGACAGACAGAGCAATTCCCAGGATCTCGCAGGTCATGGAGTCCACCGAGGTGGTCTCCAGATCCACAGATACTTTTCCCGCTGCCTGGATCTGAGCGATGACGGCTTCGAGCCCGCTCCTGGTGGTCACCACGCTGTACCTGGCTCCCGAACTGGCGGCGTCGGGCCTCAGCTCTGCCAGCATGGATTGAAACTCCAGGCGGGAGAAGAGCTTCCTCAGATTGTCCCTATCCGGCTCCCCGACCCTGGCGTCTTCGGGATCAAAATCCACCGGCGCATCGGTGTGGATGGTGGCCAGGCGCCTGGACAAGCGCGCCGATTCGGCATGCTCCAGGAGCGCCTCGCGATGGGATTTTTTCTTCACGTTGGCGACATTCTCGAGAAGGTTGTCCAGGGTCTCGAACTCCTGCAGGAGCGCATGGGCGCCCTTCTGGCCGATCCCCTTCACGCCGGGAATGTTGTCGGAGGCATCACCCATGAGAGCCAGGACATCGATGACCTGGTCGGGACGCACGCCGAATACCTCTTGCACGCTGGCGGCATCCATCATGAGGTCATCCTTGCCGGGATTCATGACCTTCACGTTGTCGCCGACCAGCTGGAAGAGATCCTTGTCGGAGGTGACGATCACCACATCGAAACCGTCCTCCACCGCTTTGCGGGCCAGAGTGCCGATGAGATCGTCAGCTTCCCAACCTGCCAGATCCAGGGCCGGCAGGTTGTGAGCCTTGACCACCTCTTTGACCAGGGCGAACTGAGGCACAAGGTCATCGGGGGGTTCCGGACGGTTGGCCTTGTAGGCAGGGTATTCCCGGTGGCGGAAGGTCGGTTCGGCGCGATCGAAACAGACGGCCATGTACTCCGGGGAGGCCTCCAGCATGAGTCGCCGCAGCATGGTGGTGAAGCCGTAGACGGCGTTGGTAGGCGTGCCGTCGCGTGTGGTGAAATCGCCGCGCAAGGCATAATAGGCCCTGAAAATATAGAACGTCCCATCCAGCAACCAGAGACAAGGACGCTGTTCGGTGGCCTTCATGCCGCGACTCTACCATGGGGCCTGGTTGACGGCGGATGGCGGCAAAGGGTAAACAGAAGGAGTTCCCAGCCACCATCCTGCCAGAGAGGAGCTTCACACCATGACCCTGTTCCGACCCTGTCTCAGTCTCCTGGCCACCCTGAGCCTGCTTCTCCTGACGACGCCCGCCGTCGCTGAAGGACCGGACGCCACAGGGCCCTATGTCATCCATGCCGGCACCCTCATCGACGGCAGCGGCGGCGAGCCTATGCAAGACGCCGTCATCATCGTGGAGGACGGCCGCATCACGGCCGTGGGCCAGGGCCTGAAGGAACCCCGGGGCGCCACGGTGATCGACCTGAAAAACCGCACCGTGCTGCCGGGATTCATCGACGCCCATGTCCACCTCACCGGCCGCCATATCGGCGAAGGACGCGACTGGGAGAACGCCCGCGTCCGGGACCTGCCCCAGGAGGACGCCATCCGCGGCGTTGCGCACGCCTCACCCTGGACGCCGGCTTCACCACTGTCCGTAACGTGGGCGCCGGCAATCTCACGGATATCGCCCTGCGGAACATGATCCGGGCCGGAGTGGTGAGAGGGCCGCGCATCCTGGCGGCCGCCAATGCCCTGGGCATCACCGGCGGGCACTGCGACACCAACGGCTATATCCCCGGCATCCTGGAGCCTCAGCCTGGAGACGGGATCGCCGACGGGGCCGACCAGATCATCAAGGAGGTCCGCCTGCAGGTGAAGCGGGGCGCCGACGTGATCAAGTTCTGCGCCACCGGTGGCGTTCTCTCCGAAGGCGACGCTGTGGGAGTGCAGCAATACTCGGCCGTCGAGATGGAGGCTCTGGTGAAGGAAGACCATCACACCGAGCGCCGGGTGGCGGCCCATGCCCACGGGAATCCCGGCAACAAAGTCTCGGTGCGGGCCGGAGTAGACTCCATCGAGCACGGCTCTGAACTCGATGAGGAGGCCATC
>JAPUKF010000055.1 GCA_027295805.1 Acidobacteriota bacterium
GGCTACGACGCCGAGCTGGATGAGCTCCGAACCCTGGGCCGCGACGGCAAGCGCGTGCTGGCCGATCTGGAGGCGCGGGAACGCCAGGCCACCGGCATCGCCACCCTGAAGGTGCGCTACAACCGGGTCTTCGGCTATTTCATCGAGGTCAGCAAGGCCAACACCGGCAAGGTCCCGGACCATTACCTTCGCCGCCAGACATTGGCGGGGGCCGAGCGCTACGCCACGCCCGAGTTGAAGGAACTGGAGGAAAAGATCCTCACGGCCCGGGACAAGAGCCTGGCCCGGGAAAGCGACCTGTTCGAAGACGTCCGCCGGCGGATCCTGGCGCACGCCCCTCGCCTGCGGACCGCGGCCCATGATGTGGCGCGTCTGGATGTGGCGGCGGCGCTGGCGGAGGTGGGCACGCATCTCAACTGGTGTGTGCCGGAGGTCGACAGCGGCCTCACCATCCGCATCGAGGACGGGCGCCACCCGGTCGTGGAGGAGGCGGTGGGCAGCGACCGCTTCGTACCCAACGCCATCCACCTGGATGGCGGCGCCCGCCAGGTCCAGATCATCACCGGCCCCAACATGGGCGGCAAATCGACCCTCCTGCGCCAGGTGGCCATCATCGTACTCCTGGCCCAGACCGGCTCCCTGGTGCCGGCCGGTCGCGCCCGCGTCGGTGTTGCCGACCGCATCTTCTGCCGGGTGGGCGCCTCCGACAGCCTGGCGTCGGGACATTCAACTTTCATGGTGGAGATGACCGAAACGGCCAACATCTTGCACAACGCCACCCCGGCAAGCCTGGTGCTGCTGGACGAGATCGGCCGGGGCACTGCCACGTTCGACGGCCTGTCCATCGCCTGGGCGGTGGTGGAGCACCTGCACGAAGTCCCCCAGGTCGCGGCCCGGACCCTGTTCGCCACCCACTACCACGAATTGACCGAACTGGCCCTTGTCCTGCCACGGGTGGTCAACCTGCGCATGACCGCCCGGGAACACCGGGGCCGCATCGTCTTTCTCCATCGCCTGGAGGAAGGCACCGCCGATCAATCATATGGGATCCAGGTGGCCGCCCTGGCCGGCGTCCCCCCCGAAGTCGTGGGCCGGGCCCGGGAAATTCTGCACAACCTGGAGGCCGAAGCGGTGGGCCGCGACGGCCGCCCGCGACTGGCCCGCCATGCCGCGGGCTCAGGCCCGGGACAGATGGCTCTCTTCGGAGCGCGCCCGGAAGCACCGCGGTTGGGTGGGAAGGCGGCGGCCCTGGCGCGCGCTCGCGGGGACGCCGCCGGCACGGCGGAGCAGGACGCGCTGAGAAGCCTGCGAGAGATCCGGGTCGAGACCATGACGCCGATGGACGCCCTGCAGACTCTGGAGCGCCTGGCCCTGAGACTGCGCGCTGACAGGCCTATGCTAGATTCTTCCGGTCAAGCTGCCACGCACGAGGAAGACCAGGGCGCGGCGGCAAGCGACCCCACCGACCCGGGACCTACAAGAGATGCCTGAACAGACTGCTCCAGACGCCAAGACCCCGGGCCACGCCGCCGGCATGGAAGGTGCCGTGGTGGCCGACAGTTCTATCTGTTTCATCGACGGACAGAAGGGCCACCTCGTTTATCGGGGCTACGATATCCACGACCTGGCAGGTCATGTCTCCTTCGAGGAGACGGCATGGCTGCTGTGGAACGAGGACCTGCCCAACCGGTCCCAGCTTCAGGAGTTGAAGCGGGAGTTGGGCAAGCACCGGGATCTGCCGGGCCCCGTCTGGGACCTGTTGCGGACCCTCCCTGGTCATGCCGGTTCCATGGAAACCTTGCGCAGCGCCATCTCCATGCTGGCGACACTGGATCCCGAGGCGGGAGCCATGACCCCGGCGGCCAACCGCAATAAAGCCGCCCGCCTCACCGCGGCCATGCCCACGATCCTGGCCGCCGCGGTCCGCCACCGCAACGGCGACCAACCCATCGATCCCGACGGCGACCTCGGACACGCCGCCAACTTCCTGTGGATGTTGCATGGCCGGCGACCCAATGACACGACAACCAGGGCACTGGACATGGCCCAGGTGCTCCACGCGGAGCACGGCTTCAACGCCTCGACCTTCTCGGCCCGGGTCACGGCAGCCACGCTCTCGGATCTGCACTCCGCCGTCATCTCCGCCATCTCCACTCTGAAAGGGCCGTTGCATGGCGGCGCCAACCGGGCGGTCATGGAGACCCTGGTCGACATCGGCAGCGTGGACAAGGTGGAAGCAGCCGTACGCGACAAGCTGTCACGGCGCGAAAAAATCATGGGCTTCGGCCACCGGGTCTACAAGACCATGGACCCCCGCGCGGTGCACCTCAAGAAGATGGCCGCCGATCTCGGCCAGGATGCCGGTGACAGCGTCTGGTACGACATGTCGGCGCGCATGGAAGAGACCGTCATGGCCGAGAAAGGGCTCTACCCCAACGTCGATTTCTACTCGGCGGCGGCGTACCGCTCACTGGGGATACCCGCCGAGAGTTACCCGGCCGTCTTCGCCTGCTCCCGCATCACCGGCTGGACCGCCCACATCATGGAACAGTACGCCAACAATCGGCTGATCCGCCCCCGGGCCCGCTACACCGGCCCCATGGACCGGACCGTGCGGCCGCGGGACG
>JAPUKF010000056.1 GCA_027295805.1 Acidobacteriota bacterium
CGGCTTTGATTCGGAGGCAGGTGAATGTTAATCCAGACTGAGCCAGGGCTTATCATCTGGACAGTGGTGACCTTTCTGCTGCTGGTCTTTATCCTGGGCAAGTTCGCCTGGAAGCCGATCCTGGCCGTTCTCAAGGAACGTGAATCGACCATCCGGCAGGCCCTTGATGAAGCCCAGCGGGCCAGGAAGGATTCGGAGTCGCTCCTGGAGCAGAACCGCGCCATCCTCGCCGATGCTCGCAACCAGGCCAGTGAAATCCTGGAGAAAGCTCGTCAGGACGCGGAACAGAGGCGGGCCGATCTGGCTGCCGCTGCCCGCAAGGAAGCCGAGGAGTTGCTCAGCCGCTGTCGCGATGAAATCCAGCGTGAAAAGAGGCAGGCCATCCGCGAATTGCGTGGTGAAGCGGCCGACCTGGCTATTGCCGCGGCCTCCCAGGTCGTGGCCGGCGGGCTGGATGCGGAACATCACCGGCGCCTGGTGGACGAGTATTTCGCGTCACTCTCGGATCAAGCGGGAGACCCTGGCTGAAGCGGGACGGCGGGGTCTGAAGCCCGGCCGTCCCTCATTGCTGGCTCTCGTCCGCTGATTCGTCGTCCAGATCCAGTCTTGTTGCGCGCCACGGAATCCAGTCCTTTTCATCGAATTTGAACCGGAACGAGACGAACGGCCCGCGCTCGGTGCGATCGTTTGTGGGGAAATCGGGCGCCCTGAAGCCGGCGATATTGTAGCCCCCGGTGATCCAGAGATTCTTCATGGCGAGATAGCCGACTTCCATGCCGGCGCCGAAGCTGGATTCATCCAGTTGCTCCTGGGAAAAACGCCGCACGCTACCGCCCACCGTCCAGCGCTTGTGCACCACGGCGGTGTAATGGAGCGAGAGCAGATCCGTCACCGTGGACGGGATCTCGGCGAACGTCCCGTCATCCACCAGGCGCACGATGAGAGTGGCGGCCAGGCGCTGATCCCTGGCGATGCGGGCTCCGGCGGCGATGGTGATGGCCAGCGAATCGAAGTTGACCGCAGGCACAGTTCGGGGCTCGCCGAACCCCAGGCCCGGGCGCAGGGGGATGAGGGCGCCATCGATGCCGGGCACCACCCCGGCGGCGGTGGTGGGTTGTCCCGTGATGGTGGAGTGATCCACACGGGCCAGCAGGCGCCAGCGACCCGCAAGAGGCCGGAAGGTCAGTCCCAGGAGCCCCTCGGCGCGGAGGGAAGTCTCGTCGGCATCAGGATCCAGCAGGCTCAGGTATTCGCGGGCGAATACGGTCCATGAGGGGGATGTATGGAAGGCGCCGGAGGCCGTGAGCAGGTGCCGTGTGCTGGTCTCGCCCAGACGGAGTTCATAGCGACTGGAGAGGCGCATGGCGCCCTCCAGGTATTCGTAGCCCCCACCCAGGGTGGTGAAGTCAGCTCGTGAATCCCCCTGGGAAGTGTCGATGCGGGCTGCGGCGAGGTTCAGGCTGCCATGGGCTGAGATGGGCAGCGATGTTTCAATCCCGCTGGTGGATCGCAGGGTCGACCCTTCGGCTCCCTGCATCAGGGCGTAGCGGGCGAAACTACGCGTGTGGCGGCTTAGCCGGCTCTCCAGCCCGATAAGCGTTCGATCCCGGGTAACTCCGTCGCCGGATTCTATCTCGTGGCGGAGTACCGCGCGCAGGCCATCACGGATCTCCCAGACGATCTGGGCGGATGTGCGGGTGGGGTAGCCGGGTACCGACTCACTGCCCAGAACCTGGCGCCGCAGGAATTCCGCCGTCCAGCGCCGGGCCAGGCGTCCGCGGACTCCTGCCTCCAGGAGCATGGAACTGACCGTGTCCTCATCCGGCCCCTGGCCGCGCACTCCGCGCACCGCCCCCAGGGCCGTGATACGGCCTATCTGGCGCTCGCTGTCAACCCCAACCACGCTGCGTTCGAGACCTGTCCTTTCGTTCTTCTGGTTCAGAATCTCGGTGCGCAGGAGCCACAGTTCCGATGGCCGCCAGCGGGCCGTGGCCGATGCCCGCCGGGTACCCAGGTCCGGGCTGTCCAGCAGGGTCGGGTTGGCGAAATCCAGGGGCAACTCACGGTAGGCGATATCCCACTCCAGGTTCGCTCCCCGGCGACCGGAGAGTTCCAGTCGGTACGCTGTGACGCTGCCCTCACCCTGATCAGTGGATGCGATTTCGGCGCGCAGTTGCAGGCCGGGCCGCGGCCTCCAGCCCAGGTCGATGCCGTAAAGGTCCATGGGGTCGCCATCCCGCTCCTCATGGACCATGCTGAGGCCGGTTTCCAGGTTAGGAACGGGGCGGAAGCCCATCCTGCCGCCGGCCGTGATGCGGTCTTTTTCTCCGTTGAGGGATTCGTAGAGCACCACCACTCGCACGGGGTTGAGATCGGGGTCGAAGGGAGCAACCGGGCCGCGGAACAGCAAGGTCCCGGAAACGGGATCCAGGGAATAATCGATGTCCCTCACCTTCACCTGGCGGGTGATGACTTCTTCGCTGCGAAAGCGATCGCGGGTCTCGAAGATGACCGTCTCCGAGCGAGCCACCACCGGCGTGCTCCGCAGGAGATACGGCCCCGACGTGCCGTCGGGAGAGAAGATATCCCGGACCACCACCTGGCTGCTGGAGGCGGCAAATCCGGCGAAAGAGAATCGGCCCCTGGTGGCTTCACCGGACAGGCCGGTCAGACGGCGATCATATCGGGCCAGCTCGGTTTGCCTGAAACCGGTGGCGAAGTCGCCGTACTGGGCAAATCCCATGGGAGAATCCAGGCGGGCGAAGAGCGGCCCCTGGGACTGGGCCTGGTCGACCCGTACGCTGGCATCCCCCGGAGTGGGAAAGAAGGCATCGGGTTCAAACGGTCCAAAGAGCCTGTCCCGGTCCCGTTCCCGGTCTGTGTCCACGGATACCGTCAGGCGCGAGGCAGCACCAACAGGGCCGCGGGCCAGGAGTGCGATGCGCCCGCCGCTGTCGCTGATGCCGTCGTTCAGGCCCGGCGCCAGACCTCCATCCCCCTCGACCCCACCGTCTCCTGCCAGACGACCTTCCACGAGGCCGGTCACTGTCCAGTCGCCGCCTCCCGGGAGCACCGGGACCACCAGTTCGCTGTCCAGGCGATCGGTGAAGGCCTCGATACGGGCCTGTCCGGGGATCAACAGGGGCGCCAGACGGAGCTGGCCGCGTCCCTCTCGCAGGCGGATCTGCCAGCCGTCCTCCTCAGGTTCCAGATCGGTACCCAGAGGGCGTGCGCCTTCTATCATCAGGGTCACGATCTCGCGGCCGATGCTGACCTGTCCGGCACCGTCCACCGCTTCCACCCGTAGGATCTGCGGCGTATGTCCATCGGCGATCCAGCGGCCCTCGGGAACCGAAAGCCTCAAGGCCACGGCTTGGCCCGGCAGGTAGATCCTGGTCTCCGCCTCCTGGGCGGTCGCGTTCCTGTCCACTGGCGGGGTGGCACGCAGGTGGAGCACGTTCCCACCTTCTCCCAGCGCTACGCCGATGTAACGGGCGGCGGCAATCCCGCGAGAGGGGAGAACCGACGTGGTGCCGATTCGATCCCGGGGCACGACGCGACCGTTGATGGTCAACTGGGGCGTGAAACCATTGGGGTAGATGATTTCCACATCCACTCGCCTCCGGCTCGCGGTGCTGCCATCAGCGGGGGTGATGATGGCAGCCTGGGCCGGCCGGCTGCGAAGCAGTTCTTCGAAAGAGGCGTCGCTAGCGGGCGCGCTTTCGGCGCCCATCCCCGTCGTCCGCCCCTTTTGCCATGTCTCGCCAGTGTCAGATCCCAGGCCGGACTGGCTTGCCCGCAGGTACGCGGTGACGGCGCGGCGCAGGCGGCTGCGCAGTTCAGAGAGGGTTTCAGGAGGCAGTTGTTTTGCCCCGGAACAGGCGATCTGCGCGTCCCTGTTCCCGGGAACATGGGGTGTCTGCAGGAGGAGTGCTGCGGCCTGACCCAGATGGGTCGACGATTCAGGCCGCGGATAGCCATCGCCATCGGCAAGGCTGGCCGCCGGCAGCGCAATGCTCGCGGAACCGAGTTGCACCGAACAGATGCCGCCGGAGCCGCCGGCGACGGGGAAGTCGGCCACGACCAGGGTGGAAGCCCGGGCCTCGATGAACCGGGTGTCGGCGTCGCCCACCCAGTCCGCGCCGGCGGCCCTGGGCCGCAGCGGCGCGGGCAGAGTGCCGGGATCCAGGCGCGCGACGTGCAGTCCCGGGCGAACACCTTCGATATGCCACCGTCCTGTGATGTCGGTGACGGCGCCGCGTCCATCCTCCAGCGTCACCAGTACGCCCGGGACCCCCGGTTCGCTGGCGGCCGATATGCCATCGCCGTCAAGGTCCAGGAACACGCGGCCCAGAAGGTAGGCCTCCCGACGGAACACGCCCGGGATCACCCGTACCGAAGCCGTGGCGGGAGCTGAAATCAGCGGTGTCCCTCCGGCCGAAACCCCTTCGGCATGTGCCGTGTTGATCAGGTCGCGGGTTTCGGACACCGGTCCTAAGAGAGTGGCCAGACGCACCGTCCGTGATTCACCGGGCGCCAGGGAGCCCAGGGGTATGCGCAGACGCCCTCCTGTTTCCAGGGTGGCGGCAGCCGGCTGGTCATCCACACGCACGCTGCCATCGACATAGCGCAGGCCGCCGGGCAGGAAATCCAGCAAGTCCACCGTTGTGAGCACCGGCTGGCTGCCGGTGTGGGTCACCAGGATATGAAAGCCGACGGCGTCTCCCGGTGCGGCGGTGCTGCGGTCTGCCATCTTCTGCACCAGAAGAACCGGGGGTATGACCGCGGAAATGACCGTGTTGCTGTCCTCCCGCGCGGTGAGCTGCAGGGCGTCAAGATGCCCTTGCATGGTGATCAGCGTGTCGGCCGGTATGGCGGGGAGGATGGAGACTTCCACCTGCAGGCGAACCTCCTGGCCGGCGGCCAGGAGCGGCAGATCCCAGACCACGGCGGGACCCGCCGGGTCGAAGGTACCGGTGACAGGTATCTGGCCGCCTCCCAGCAGCGAGGCCATGCCATCGGTCCAGCTCAAGGGCAGATCCAGGCCCGGATCCAGGGGCAGGAGCAGTTGCAGCTGACTCAGATCTTCATCGGGGCCGTTCCGCGCTATCAGGGTGTAGATCAGTTTCTGGGCGGGAGCGACAGTCCCGGCCGGGTTGACCGACAGGGTGAGAGAAGTCAGGCTGGCGATGGCGACCACCGGCGTGAGAACCTCGTTGGATTCCACCTCCAGGGGCATGGCCGGAGGCGTGGCGCCGCCAGGCGGGGGCGGAAGTGCCGGCTCGGTGAGGTACTGGCATGTGGCGATATTGGAAATTTCCCAGGCTGCGCTCTGGGCGCGTACCGGGGCCGTCACGGTGGCGGCGAGCGCCGCAATCGCGAAGGCAAGGCGGATGTAGGAGACCCGCGGCACGCCGGCAAACCCTCCACGCAGCGCGGTAGTTTCAGCTACCGCAGAAACGAGGCAGGGCGGAGGACCGGTTTGCACGGCCCTCCGCCCCAAGAACAGTCAGGTTCATCCGGTACTAGTTGATAATCACCTGAAATGAGACAGTCGCGGAGCCGCCACCCGCGGCCAGAGCCGCAGCGAGAGTCCAGCGAATGTGAGTGACAGGTGCGGCGTCGGAAGCGTCGTAGCTGCCACCGCCATCGTGGCTGTACTCGATGGTGGTGCCGGCGCCGGCGGCCGAGCCCGTGACATAAGTCGTATTGGCCGGGATCGGGTCATTGACCACGACGGCCGTGGCTGCGCCCGTGCCGTTGTTGGTCATGAGCACGGTGTAGGTCAGGGTCGTGGCGGGCGGTTGGTTGCCGGCGGGTGCCACCGACTTGACCACTGCCAGGGTTGGAGCGGCGATGGTTGTGGTGTTAACGGCCGACTCAGTCACCAGGGGGTCAAAGAGGGACGTGCCGGTGACAGTCGTCGTGTCCACGGTTCCGTCGACAGTTGCGCCAGGAACGGTGACTTCCACAAGGATGTCGAAGAACGCGTCAGCGATCAGGACACCCGGGTCCGGGCTGCCGTCGCCATCGGAGTCGCCCAGGAGAACATCGCCGGCATCGAAGACGCCGATGACACCCGCGTCGGCCCAGAACTGCACAGCCCATCCCTGACTACTGACGGCGGACAGGTTGATGGTGTCAGCGTTGTTACCCGTGTTGGTGACGCGGTGAGCGTAATAGACCAGGTCGCCCGGCACCCCAGTGGAACTGTTGTCAGGATCGACGATAACGCCAGCCACCTGGCTAACGGTGGTGGTGACGATATTGGACAGCACCTGCAGGGCATTGCCGTTGGCATCGGTGAAATCCACCGTGGCCTGGTTGCTGATCACGATGCCCGATGGCGTGCCGACTGCCGTCGCGTGCTGGATGGAAAAGAGCCCCGCCATGAGCAGCGCGGTGGCCAGGAAAGGCATTCTGATGCGAAACAACTTCATATTGACCTCACGAGAGAAGAGAGTTCACGAGATTCTCTTCACCCGCCTCCCAGAGCAGGCCCCGGCTCAAGCCGGGACGGTCAGCGAACTTGAACCTTGAATGAAACCTCCTTGGTGGCGCCGGGCGGGAGGGGGCCATCCAGAAACCAGCGAAGATGTGTATAGGAATCGCCAGGGGCCTGTACATAGACCGTCTGGCCAGCAGCGTCTTCGCCGGCCGCGACAAAGACAGGAAAAGATTGCCAGGATTCACCACCGTCGAGGCTTGCGGTGATGATCAATCCGTCCGCAGCCACCGAACCGGGCAGGAGGGTGGTCCCATCGGGAATGGGATCCTCAATGCGGGCATCGAAAACGGCGCTCCCACCCCTGTTGGTGGCATGAAGGGTGTAAGCCAGGATAGTGCCCGGTATCACCAGGCCGACCGGTTTTGTCTCAACGATCGCCTGGCCACTCTCGTCGGTGCGGATGATCTCCTGTAATACGGAGACTTCCACCTGCATTGTCGCTGCACCGTTCCCGGAGGCCTCCTGGGCCAGGGCCGGTCCGCCAAAGAGTGAACACAGCACCACCAGGGCCAGGGCGTAGCGTGGCCCGTGACTCTTGACTCTGCTCATCATGAGTAACGTCCTCCTTCTATCGTCCATCTTGAATGGAACAGGCTTTCTGGCGAGCGCCCAGAGGTGTAATGCAAAAGGTGCAGACGCCACGTCTGAGTAAACCTAGGGCCTGAACAATCCCCATGCCAGATTGGTAATCAGTTGGCGGCGGAAAGCGCGGCGGACTCTCTTCGACCCTGTATGCCGCAGAATCTAAACAGCTTAATTCCCGCAAGGCCCTGAAGGATTTCAGCCTGTCAGCCGTGAGTCATTTCGAAAGCAGGGACGAGTTCTGCGACCCCTATCCGGAGTAATTAAGCAGCGCGACCAGGATCTCGGCCTGGTAGAGGGCGTCGTAGTCCGCCCGGTGCTTCTGGGAGAGGTCCTCCGGAGGAAGACCCGGGAGAAGGCGGGCGAGGTTCTCTTTGTGAGTCTCCAGGAAGGGAATGCGCAGAACGCCGGCGGCCAGGGCTTTGGTGTCCAGTCCGTTCCAGCCGAACGGGTTGGCCACCCCGGTGCGCACGTAGTAATGGTTGACGTAGGCCCAGTCAAAGACGGCGTTATGGCCCACGAAGATTGGCCGCCCTCCCCGGGAGGTGGACCAGTTGGACAGTTTCTCCATGGCCTGGGCCGCGGGCATCCCGTGTTGTTCGAGATGCTCCCGTGAAATGCCGTGGATGGCCATGGCCTCGGCG
>JAPUKF010000057.1 GCA_027295805.1 Acidobacteriota bacterium
ACGTCCTTCTCTACCTTGAGGCGCAGGATCTCCTCGATGATCTCGCGGTGAGCTTCGGCTTCCAGAGCCAGGTCGGGCTTGAGGCCGTCACGATAGGCGGAAAAAGTGCTTGTGATTGTCTGGAGGGTACTCATGGGCGAATTTCCCCTACAAGTATTTCACATCTCAGAAAAAAAGACCCCCGGGAAGGGGTCCTCCCGGGCGCCTTCGATGCCTGCGCAAGGGGTCTGGCACCCTTTCTGGGTGTCCTGCCCCAGGGAGGATCAGTCGGCTCCGGCTTTTTCCTGCCGGCTGAGGGCGGCCGCGGCCGCCTTGAGCAGAGGCTCGGCGGAGAGGGGTGCACCCACCGCCTGTTCCATCCAGGCGTTGGGGGTCAGGCGTCCCAGGCGGCAGATGCGCTCGAACTCCGTGCCGAAGCGATCTCGGTGCGCGTTGAAGTGCTCCTCGATCTGAAAGGCGATGAGATGCCCCAGGGGGTAGTCGGGTGTGTACATGGCGCCGTCCACCATGTGAGAGTAGATGGCCAGCAGCGGCACGTCGCGGACTCCAAAGATGTCGGCATGGTAGGCGTTCCAGACTTCGGCGGCGATCTCCACCACGGCCTTGCGGAAGGTGGCGGGAGATGCGTCGGGATGGGCGTAGAGCCAGCGCCAGGCGCGCATGTCCACCAGGGCCACGCCGGCGATCTCCCGGGTGGCCCAGAATGCCTCCAGGGGCTTGAGGTTGCCGGCGTCGCCCGTATCCAGGCCGAGAAGTTCCATATCCCGTTCCTGGAAGACAAACGCCAGGGCTTCGGTGAAAGCGGTGTTGGGCACACCCTGGAGGAGAGTATGGTCGATGAGGGTCATGGAGAAGACCTGCTCGACGTTGTGCCCCATCTCGTGAACGGCGATGTTGTACCCCTTGTAGTCCATGCCGCCTGTGCCCACCCGCGTGCGCAGGTGCGCGTTGTCGTCCCGGCGGGCCGCGCCCATGGCATGGCCCGCTCCCCGGGACGGTTCCACTACGATATGGCCGGCGAGAAAGGTCGCCTGTTCCCGTGAGAAACCAAGATCCTGGAGCAGGCGCGGGATATCGGCGGCGTAGGCGGCGGCATCGGGATAGCGGGCGCGGGTACGGGCATCCAGGTCCGCTTCGGCGAACTGGCCGCGTGCCTTGAACCCCACGTACCAGATATCAAAAGGCTCCAGGGGCCTTCCCAGGCGACTGGCCACCAGCCTGGCCACCCGGCCCGCCAGGGGGGAAGCGAGAACGGCTTCCAGGAGAGCTTCGACCTCCTCCTCGGGAATCTCGCGATCGACATTGAAGCGGCGGGCAATCAGGCTGGGCTGGTCCGGCTGGTGGGTGTCGGCAAGCTGGGCGGCGTGGAATATCCCCAGCCACTGCCGGTAACGCTCGTCGTCTTCACGGGCCTCATCGGCGGTGGTCGCGGCATCGGCGGGCGGGCTGACGATGTTGCCCGCCGGTTGCCAGTCCAGCAGGGGGTTGTTGATGACGGCCGCCGGGATCTCCTGGCGGACGATCCTTTCCATGACGGTGTGGATCATCCGCTGCCGGGGCAGCCCGTCGGGGTCGGCGTACTGGGCCTTGAGTTCATCACGCAGTCCCCAGTGGCTGATGAGGCGCAGGCCCTCGGGGAAGAGGCGCCGGCCATCGGGTGTGAGCAGGTGATGCATGTAGATGTTGTAATTGCTGATGTACGTATCAGCAGAGGCCGCGGCGGCGGTCATGGCCTGGCCCACGCTGGCCGGGACGCGGGTGTCGAACCGATCTGTGAGACGAGCCTCGGCCCACTGCCGGCGGGTCCAGTTCCCGCCCTGAGTCAGCTTCTCCTGCAGGTCCGTGAGGGGGAAGTTCAGCAGGGCAGTCTGGGCGATCTTGCCGTTGAACAGGTCGTCGGAGAGATGGGCGGCGGAGTTGAAAGCAGCCAGGCGGCGGTCAAGGGGCAGCAGCGGACCGATCTCCAGGTCAACGCCGCGGCGGAGGTCGCGGATCATGGCGTTGAAGTAGCCGTCCAGGCTCTCGCTGACGTATTCAAAGCGATTGAACGTGTCGTCCAGGAGGTCGCCGGCCGGCAGGAACTCGTCGCGGGCGAATTGCACGAAGGCTTCGGTATTGCCGTCGCTCTCACGCCACATCCGCGCCAGTTGATCGACTCCGCGGTGAATGCGCTCCTCATGCGCGCTGCCGTGCTGAGCCAGAAGCTCCTCCGCGGCGCGTTCCCGGGCTGCCTTGGCAGCAAAAGTCGTGGTTTCAGCGTCGGTTGTGGGCATCTGGCACCCCGTGAGAAGAACGCAGGCAGCGGCAAGAAGAACGCCGCAGGTTGTGGTGGGACGGCACGTCGGCATCATACTTCTCCCTCTTGATCCGTGGCAGTGATGAGATAGACCGATTCTTTGACCCATGGCAGATCGTGATGCAGGCAGATAGGTTCGTCGGGATCGACCTCCTGCTCGGCCAGGAGTTCCACACGTCCGACCTCCCCCAGCAATTCCCGGATCTCCTGGGCCGATACGCTGAACGGCGGCCCGTCCATGAGCGCGGTATCGTACTCCATGCCCACCATCAGGATGCGGCCTCCCGGCTGCAGAACGGACATGAGCGTGCGAATATACGGCGCGTGGCATGCTTGTGGCAGCGCCACCAGGGCGGCTCGATCCCAGATGGCATCGAACCTCCCGATCTGTTCCGGCGTCAGGGTCAGGATATCGGCGGCCACCAGGGTGAACGGTTCCGCCAGGAGAAAGATGGCGTCACCGCGCACCTGACAGACGGCTTCCCGTTGCTGGCCCTCCAGAAACTGGCGCAGGGCCTCCTCGGCCAGGTCCACCCCGGTGATGCTGCCTCCCTGCCGGGCCAGGTATTCCAGATCCAGGCTCTTGCCGCAAAGCGGCACCAGGACTCTCCGTTGCGCTCCCAGGTCCATGCGCTGGGCGAAGCGCACGAGCCAGGGGTTGATCCGGTCCATGTGGAACGGTGTGCGCCCTTCGCGCCAGCGCTCCAGCCAGTCGGCATGTTCCACCGTCACGGTCTCCTGGAAGGCAGGCGGGGGGCCGGGGTTTATCGGGGTCAGCCGCCGGCTTCGGTGGGCGGGAGGGGCTTGAAGGGCACCACTTCGCCGCGGGGCGCACGGGGCTTGGCACCGGGCAGTGGCGGAGCGTCGCCTCCCTCGGATTCGACTCCTTCAGCGCTGAAGCTGAGGCCGAAGGCCGCGGCCGGATCCACGAAGCTGGTGATGGCGGCCAGAGGCACTGTCAACCGGCTGGGGACGGAATTGAAGTTGAGGGTGATCGAGAAATCGTCGTCACGGACCTCGAGATCCCGGAACTGGAACTGGATGACGATGGTCATCTCCTCGGGGTGTTGCCGGCGCAGCGTTGCGGGGAGATCCACGCCTTCCATCCCGGTCAGAAATGAGATGAAGAAATGGTGTTCTCCCGGCAGCCCTTCCTGGGCAACCTTGCGCAGGGAGTCGCGAATAACGCCGCGCAGCGCCTGTTCCATCATGTTGCGATAGTCCAGAAGATCGGTCTGGTCCATGGGCCGATTCTGCCACGAAGGCCCCGTCCTGGCAATGGCAGGCGGCACAGCACCCGGCGCCATGCCACCGCGTGGCTGGACGCGGGGACACACCAAGGCCGGGTGCTGCGCCATCATGTGATGTCAGTCTTCCGCGTCATCCTCCTCGCTGAGGTCTTCCCAGGCCCACTCCAGCGCTTCCTGGAGGAGTGGCGCGTCCCCCGCCTCCGACAGAAGGAGGAGGAGATCACGGCGTTCGGACCCGATCCCGTCGAGGACGAGGGCCGCGCCAATGCTTTCAGGTCCTGGGTCAAAAAATTCGATGAGGTCGGCATCCTGCAGCAGCAGGGCCGTCTCGGAGAGAGATTCGTGCAGCGGAATGTCGAACTCGGCCGACGTGGGTGACATCCAGAAATCATCGAAGTATTCCGGTTCGTTTTCCGCCGCGGTCAACTCCCGCCACTGGAGTTGATCCAGGGGCAGCCAGCAATCCTCGAACGGCCCGCCATCTTCCGGCCGCACCAGGATCTCGTCGGGTCCTTCATACAGATCGCCTAGGGCGATGGGCCAGCCCGACGGGACGCGCACACCCAGTTCATCCTCGAACTCGAGAGTCAGGCCCGGCCCGGCCCAGCAGCGCAGCGTGTGGCCCGCGGCCGGTGTCACACGCAGCTGCGGCGGCCCGGCGTCCTCATCGGCGAACGTCAGAGAGAGCCCACAGGAGGAGATGGAATAGATGATCTTCTCATTCGCATGGGATTCCAGAAATCGCATGGCCTCGCCGCCGTTTTCCAAGGCGGCGTTGAGCCGCAAGGCACGCCACGCGGCCCGGACCAGGGGGTCGCTGGGAGAGCGTGTCCCGGTGATCACCGCCCGCAGAGCCGGGAAGATCCCGGGATCATCCTCGGGTCCCAGCGTTTCCATGGCCGTCTTCCGGATGTCATCCGGCGTGCCTTCATCATCTACCAGGCGGAGACGAGCCTGCAGCGATTCGGGCTGCTGAAAACGGGCGAGGCTCCAAACGGCGGCTTCCGCCACCTCTCCCTCGCCCCGGCTCAAGCGCGCCAGGGGAGGGACGGCAGCCGCGTGGCCCATCTCGCCCAGGGCTCTCACGGCGGCCACCGCCAGATCGATTGCCTTGTCCCGGCTCAAACGCAGCAGGAGGGGGATGGCCGTATCATCAGCCAGCGTTCCCAGGGCCGTCACGGCCTCCAGGGCAAGTTCCGCATCTTCCGGGTTCTTGCCAAGGGCCAGATCCATGAATTCCTGGTTGTGGCTCACCGAGCCGTTGCCCACCAGGGCTCGCACCAGGAGTGGCCGGAGCAGAGGCCGATCCCGGGCCGGCCATAATACTTCAAGCAGGGGCAGGGCGCCGGGGACCGCCTTCTCGGACATCCACCGGAGCGCCGGCCACTGGTCGGCCCGGGTCCCGTCGGCGAGAGCGTGCAAGAAGACGCGGTCCAGGATCCTGTCCTCGGACCAGGTGGCGAGACCGAGAAGGTAGGAATAC
>JAPUKF010000058.1 GCA_027295805.1 Acidobacteriota bacterium
GAGTCGGAGTTGGCGGCGATGGCGGGAGTGCTCCTCTCCAGGGGTCAGGTGCCTGAAGCCGTCAAGCTCTACCGGGTAAACTGCCGTCTTTACCCCAATAGTGCACGCAGCTTTGCCCGTCTGGCGGAAGGCTTGCGCCAGGCCGGCGACGCGGAGGAAGCCCGGAAGATGGCGGAGAAAGCGTTGCGCCTGAATACGGACCCTGACCGGGTGGAAGATCTGGTGGCGTTGCTGGCAAAGCTCAACGACTAGGCCGTCGCCTGTTCTGACGCTTACACAAGTGAGGCTACGGGGCGGCCACGCTGCTTCTGGATCTGAGTGGAAATCCGCCTAGATTTACAGGTGGGAGAAATCCACCATGCCCAGACCACGACAGAGAAGACTCTTCCCCCGGTTTGCCGCTTGCGCGGTGATTCTCATGGCGGCCGGCATGGTCGTTCCCGAGTCTCATGGGGCGTTTGGCCGCAAGCCGGACTGTGAAGTCCGGCAGGTCTTTCTGCAGGACGTCTCCATTCGCAGGAGATCGGGGGTCGATACCGAGGGAGCGCGGATCGATTACCAGGCCCAGCTTGAAGTGCTTCTGCTCAAGAAGAAGTTCATCCTGGCCGATAGTCTGTCCTCCCTGGGTCCCAAGGATGTGGCCCTCAGAGTGTCCATGCGGGCATGGACCGACCGCACGCAGAACAAGCGGGCTCTTCTCTCACTGGCCGCCACCCTGGACGTGCATCGGGACGGCGTTGAGATCTGGAGCGGAAATGTCGCACCGGGGGAGGCTTCCAAGATCCTGCACTTCAGGCACAGCGACCCGGGAAATCTCGCCAAGAAGACGGTTGAACGGCTGCTGAAGGCCTGTCGCTCCGACTGGACCCTGAGTCCATAAGCGCTGCCGGCGACGCCTGAGGCCGCCGGCTTCTCGACACCCACCGGGAAATTCGTGCAACAATCCTTGTGCCGGACATTCTGGTCCGGCGTGGAATGGAGATGCGTCCATTCCCATGGGAAAGGCGAGGAGAGCCGGGCCATGAGCGACAGGGCAAGAAGGTCCGGGACCCGTTCCCTGGCCCTGGCTTTCGGCCTTCTCCTTCTTCCGCGCTGTGGCTCGGGCGAACCACAGGCACCCTCGCTGCGGGAAGGGCTGGCTCCCTATTGCGCCCAGCTTCATATTCATCAATCCATGAGCGAAGGCGAGGCATCATTCCTGGGCAATGTGGAACAGGCACGACAGGGTGGTGTCATCGATGTGATCTGGTTCACCGATCACGACTGGCGCATGGCCTTGCACAGTTATGTGTCTGAGTTCGGATTCGAGGAGGGTGTCGGGCCTGAGATGAAGGTCATTCCCACGCGCGCCATCAAACCGGGGCGTGAGTCGGAAGAGGTGGCAACCGTCTGGTTGCCTGTGGAGCATGAGCCCGAATCGCCGACCCTGGCATCCACCACGGCGACTCGGGTTGGAGAACCGGTTCATCAGGGAGCCGGGGCGCTGCGCCTCACGGCGCGCGCCCAAAAGGGCGATGGCGCCTTCAGGCGCCATGAATTGCGCTTCAAGGCACCAGGACATCGAGCCATCCGCCCCCTTGCCACCAACGTCCGGGTGCATCTATCCATCTTCCCCGTTGGCGACCCGGGTCCCGACACTCGCATCCTGGTGCGTTTTCTCCTCTCGGAGCAGCCACCCGATAGGCGGGCGGAACTGGACTACTGGCTGGCTCCGCGACTGCCGGAGGATACCGAGGCGCGGCGCTCGCGACTCGTTGCCGATCACCTGATGGAGTTCGAGCCCGGTCGCTGGAATCACTTCACGTTTCACCTGACCCGGGATGCCATCGCCGATGAACTGGGAGGCATGGACAATTCGGTGGGTGAGATCCGGATCGCGCTTGAAGCACGAAACGGTGCGCGCATTGCGGCGGTGTTCGACGACCTGCGTATCGAGCAGGACCTGACGGGAGAACCGCTCATGGCACGGGCATGGGAGATGGCCCGGGCCCTGAGCAGCGACGACCTGTCCCTTTATGTCGGCCAGGAGATGTCCTATGGCGCGCATCTCAATGGCCTGGGACCTGATGTGCCCTTGCTGGACCATGCGCGCTTCCCTCACGGCCTGCTGGGATCCGAGACGGTCACCTTCATTCATGACCATGGTGGCGTTGCCATTCTGGATCACATGTATGGCGTCGGGCGGAAGGTTGAGGACTTGACTGGTGACCGGGAGGCCGAAAGCCGGATGATCCGGCAGACCGTGGACTCTCTTCTGCGGGTGAATGCCTATGGGGCCGATGCCATCGAAGTCGGGTATCCACTGCGGGGAGGAATGTCCCTGGAGCACCATCTGGCAGCGTGGGATAGGATCGGGATGGAGGGTGTGGTGATAACCGGTGTTGGGACGGCGGACACCCACTCCAACCGGAGAAGCTGGCGTACCGGCCGGCCCAACAACTGGACAACCTGGATCTGGGCGGCTTCGCCTGGAATGGAAGATCTCATGGAGGGCATCAGGACCGGCGCGGCTGCTTTCGGCGACCCCACCATGTGGGACGGCCACATGGATATCTCCATCCCCCAGGGTCGGGCCATGGGGGATGTGGTGATTGCAAGCCATTCCCCCGTGGAGATCACATTTACCTGTGATGGCCTCAAGCCCGGCTGGGAGGCCAGGCTGGTGAACAATGGAGCGGTTTTCGAGACGGTTCCTCTCACCGCCTCGGAATTTCGGGCCACGAGGCAGATTCCCGTGGAGAAGACGAGCATCGTGCGCTTCTGCGTATACAATGAGACTGGGCAGGCCGTCGTCTGCAGCAACCCGCTGTATTTCTATCCCAGTTCGCCGCAGCGGCTTCTGCCCGGGGCGCGTTTGTCGGGGCGCCGCCCGGCGTGACGGACCTCCCCGAAGAAAGGTTGTGAAGAGTGACGGACTTTGGCAACAAATTTCATGCGGGACAGGTTGTTCATCACAAGCTGTTCGGATACCGGGGCGTCGTGGTCGGGTTTGATGAAACCTTTCAGCTTTCTGAAGAATGGTACGACCAGGTGGCCGGCAGTCGACCGCCGAAAGATCAGCCCTGGTATCACGTCCTGGTGCACGAAGGGTCCCAGACCACCTATGTGGCTGAGCGCAACCTGGAGCCCTGTGACAATGAGGAGCCGGTGGAACATCCGCTGCTGGGGGACTACTTCGACAAGTTTTCCAACGGCTTCTACAGCAACTCTCAGGAAGTGCACTGATCTTGAACTGGGGCCGGGCTGCTAGCCGTGGCTCAGTTTCCTGTACTTGATGCGATGGGGCTGGTCGGCATCCACACCCAGTCGGCGGCGGCGATCGGCCTCGTAATCCTGGTAATTCCCTTCGAACCAGACAATCTGACTGTCGCCCTCAAAGGCCAGGATATGGGTGGCGATCCGATCCAGGAACCAGCGGTCATGGCTGATCACGACGACGCACCCGGCGAACCCCAGGATGGCATCCTCCAGGGCCCGGAGAGTATCCACGTCAAGATCATTGGTGGGTTCGTCCAGCAGGAGGACATTGGCGCCGCTGCGCAGCAGGCGTCCCAGGTGGACCCGGTTCCGCTCTCCCCCGGAGAGAGTCTTGACCAGCTTCTGTTGATCGGCGCCCTTGAAATTGAACCAGGATGTGTAGGCCCGTGCCTGCACCCGGCGCTTCCCCAGCACCACTTCATCCTGTCCCCCTGAGATCACTTCCCATACCTGCTTCTCTCCCGGCAGATCATCCCGGCTCTGGTCCACATAGGCCAGGTTCGCCGTCTCGCCCAACCGCAGCTCGCCGGAATCGGGCTTCTCCTGGCCCACGAAGATGCGGCAGAGGGTGGTCTTGCCGGCGCCGTTGGGGCCGATGATGCCCACGATGCCGGCAGGCGGGAGCTCAAACGAAAGATTTTCAAACAGGAGGGTCTCGCCGAATGCCTTGGTCAGGTTGCGGGCTTCTATGACCATGTCACCGAGTCGCGGTCCTGGGGGAATGTAGATCTGCTGAGTCTCGCCGCGATCCGCGGGCCCGTCCTCCTGCAGCAGGTCATGGTATGCCTTGAGGCGGGCCTTGCCCTTGGCGTGACGCGCCCGGGGAGCCATGCGCACCCACTCCAGTTCCCGATCCAGACTGCGCTTGCGCGCAACCGAGGCCTTTTCTTCCTTCTCAAGGCGTTGTCGTTTTTGTTCCAGCCAGGAGGAATAGTTGCCCTCCCAGGGGATGCCGGAACCGCGGTCCAGTTCGAGGATCCAGCTTGCGACGTTGTCAAGAAAGTAGCGGTCATGGGTGACGGCGACCACCGTGCCGGGATACTCGTTCAGATGGTGCTCCAGCCAGGCAACCGATTCCACGTCGAGATGGTTGGTGGGCTCGTCCAGAAGAAGCAGATCCGGCTGCTGCAGGAGGAGGCGGCACAGGGCCACCCGGCGGCGTTCTCCGCC
>JAPUKF010000059.1 GCA_027295805.1 Acidobacteriota bacterium
GCCGTGCTCTGGGAAATGCGACCCAGGCGGACCACGCCGGCCCACAAGACCGGTGACCTGGCCGAACTGGTCTGCTCCAATTCGTTCCGCTCGGACGTCATCACCAACGCCGCCGGATTACTCAAGGAAGAGATGCGGCAGTTCGGCTCCCTCATCCTGACGTCCGCCGATGCCGCAAGAGTTCCTGCCGGATCGGCCCTGGCGGTGGACCGCGCAGAATTTTCCCGCCAGGTGCATGACGCCCTGGAGAATCGACCCGAGATCGAGATCCGGCACGACGAAGCCACCGAACTGCCCGGCACAGACACCATTGCCATCATCGCCAGCGGCCCTCTCACCTCCGACTCCCTGGCCGCCGCCATCGCCGATTTCACCGGGCAGGATGCCCTCTATTTTTACGATGCCATAGCACCGGTGGTGGAGGCCGAGACCATCGACACAACCATCGCCTTCAAAGGCTCCCGCTACGACCGCGGCGACGACGCAGACGGCGACTACTTCAACTGCCCGCTCAACAAAGAAGAGTACGACCGGTTCTACGACGCTCTCCTGGATGCGGCACCGGTGACGTGGCATGAGTTCGAGAAGGATCACTTCTTCGAGGGATGCTTGCCGATCGAAGAACTGGCCCGGCGTGGCCGCGACACCTTGTGCTTCGGACCCATGAAGCCGGTGGGTCTGGTGGACCCGCGCGATGGTCGCCGGCCCCATGCCGTGGTGCAGCTTCGCCAGGACAATCGCGCCGCCACCCATTACAACCTGGTGGGCTTTCAGAATCATCTGAAATTCGCCGAGCAGGAGCGGATCCTGCGACTGATCCCCGGGCTGGCCAAGGCCGAATTCGTCCGCTTCGGCCAGATCCACCGCAACTCGTTCATCAACAGCCCGCGGCTGCTGCACCCCACCTACCAGACCAGGGCGCGCGCCGGCCTGTTCTTTGCCGGCCAGATCTCGGGCGTGGAAGGGTACCTGGAATCGGCTGCGGCCGGTCTCATGGCGGGAACCGGTGCCGCCGCCCTGGCGCGGGGTCAGGATCCGCGCCCCTTCCCACCCACCACGGCCCACGGGGCCCTGGCCCACTACATCACCGGGGCCGACCCGCGCCATTTCGTCCCCACCAATATCTCCTTCGGCCTCTTCCCCGCCCTGGGCGAAGCGATGGCCGAGCGCGGCCGGCGGGGTCGCCGGGAGCGCAACCGCCGCCACGGTGAGCGAGCGCTGGCGGATCTGGCCCGGTTTCGCGCGTCGCTGGATCTGCCCGATCATGTGACCGCCGCTGTTCAGGGAGGAAGAGTATGACAGCGCGTATTCCCCGGGTACGACCCGGCTGGCAGGAAGAACGAAGCCTTCTGGGTCAGCTCAAGAAGGAAGATGCCAAAGCGCTGGACCGGTTTGTCCGCGAGCACGGAACGAAGCTCTACCGGCTGGCGTTCCGGCTCAGCGGTGACGAAGAACGGGCACTTCAGATCCTGACCACGGCCCTGACCACCGCCTTCAAGCGCTCGGCGTTCCGGGCCGAAGAAGATGAACTGGGCACCTGGCTGACGGGCTTCGTGTTGCGCCAGGCCATGGCCGGTGGCGGCAAACCCACGGACGCCTCGCCTCCCGCCACGACGGTGGACTGGAGCCCTCTGGTGGAGAATGAAGACAGCCGGCGCCAGTTGCGTACGCGCCTGCAGCAGGAAGCGCGGCGGTTGCCTGTTGATCTGCGGGGCGCCTGGGTCCTCATGGACGCCGAGGGCCGGGACGCCGTGCAGGCCGGCGCAGTTCTCGAGCTGACACCGGCCACAGCCGCATCCCGGCTGCACCGGGCCCGGTTGCGTCTCCGCGACAGCCTCTCCGCTCCCGCCTCGGAAGTGCAAGCGGGATGAGTGACTGTGGCCTGGTCCGGTCGCTCCTGCTGAGCTGGGTGGATGAGAAGCTGCCTGAGGACCTCAAGGTGCAGGTGGCGGAGCATCTCGCCGCCTGCGGCGCCTGCGCCGGCCTGGAGAAGACCTACCGGGCCACGGCCCGGCTGGGGAACTGGCCGGACGAGGAGATTCCGGTCCCCGGCAGGCTGGTGGGGGCCGTCAGGGAGGCCGTGGAGGCCGCGAAAAAGCCCGAAATAGAGGAAGATCCAGACGAAAAAATAGCCGTTCCGCCCAAACCGGTGTGAAATCCCGTCATTCCGGCCCTTGCCGGTGTAACCCCCGGCACCGTCCCGGCATCAAAGATAGTGCAGGGGGGACGACCGAAGGGAGAGAGCATGCTCCGCCAGACGCCCGATGAAGTGAAACAGGAGTTCCAGGAGGTTGCCCTGCCCCACGCCGATTCTCTCTATAACTTTGCCTTCAGGATGACCCGCAACCGCCGGGACGCGGAAGATCTGGTCCAGGACACTTTCATGCGCGCCTTCCGGTTCTTTCACCGCTTCGAAACCGGCACCAATATACGCGCCTGGCTTTTCCGCATCCTCAAGAACACCTACATCAACAATTACCGCAAGGTGCAGCGCACCCCGGACCAGGTGGACTGGGCCCAGGTGGAAGATTTCTACGACAGCGTCACTCCCGACGCCCTGCGCAAGCGGCACAAGAACCCCGAAGAACTGCTGCTGGAGAAAAGCGTGGACGGGCGTGTCGAGGAAGCCATGGCCGACCTGCCGCCTGAGTACCGGGCTGTGGTTCTGCTCAACTTCATGGAGGATATGTCGTACAAGGAGATCGCCGAGATCCTGGAGATCCCCATGGGCACGGTCATGAGCCGACTGCACCGGGGCCGGAAGATTCTCCAGCAGAAGCTGCGCGACTATGCCGTCTCCACCAATCTCCTGCCCAGCCTCAGAGAAGACGGCGACACGGCCACAAACGGCCGGGTGGTGCCCATGGATCCTTACCGCCGGCGCGCCACGGGCAAGTGAGTTCGACCAGCGTTTTTTGACGCCTTCCGTCCGCCCGGCTACGATGCCGGCGGGAGGCTCCCCTTGCGCACTGCCGCCAACCAGTTCCTGGATTACCTGCATGTCGTGCGTGATGCCTCCCCGGCCACACAGCGCTCCTACCGCTCCGACCTCAACGATTTCTGTCGCTGGCTGCAACGGGACCAGTCCGATCTGCCGGCACCGGAAGGCGTCGATCGTCTCAGGGTGCGCGGCTACCTGGCCTCACTGCACCGGCGAAAACTGACCAAGCGAACCATCGCCCGCCACCTGGCGGCGTTGCGCACCTTCTTCCGCTGGCTGGTCCGGGAGGGGCACCTCAAGACCGACCCCACGGTCGGACTGGCTTCGCCCCGCCGCGAGCAACGGCTTCCCCGCCATCTGCCGGTGGATGAAGTCGCGGCCATCCTGGAAGCGCCCGACACGGACAGACCTCTTGGCCTGCGGGACCGGGCCGTGCTGGAGACGCTGTACGCTTCAGGTTGCCGCGTCTCGGAGCTGACCGGCCTCGACTGCCAGGATCTCTCTCTCAAGGAAGGCCTGGTGCGTCTCATGGGCAAGGGGCGCAAGGAACGGATCGTCCCGCTGGGATCCAAGGCCCGCGCGGCTCTCAGGAAATGGTTGGGCGTCCGTGACGGCCTGCGGCGGGCCTCCGACTCGCCGGCTCTCTTCCTCAATTACCGCGGTGGCCGGCTCTCCGACCGCAGTGTGCGGCGGGTCCTGAACGGAGCCTTGCAAAAGGTCGCCATCTCCTGCCGCATCAGCCCTCACGGGCTGCGCCACTCGTTCGCCACTCACCTCCTGAACGCCGGCGCCGACCTGCGCTCCATCCAGGAGCTGCTGGGACATGCCAGCCTGGCCACGACCCAGCAATACACCCACGTCTCCCTGGAACATGTCATGAAGACCTACCGGGCCGCACATCCCCGGGCCCGGCGGCGGCGGCGGCCCTCATGAGTTCCGCCCTGGCGGCCATGGAGCGGGCGGCGCGGCAGGCCGGAGACCTGTTGCGCCGGCGCCAGGCACGCCTGGGCGATCTGCAGGTGGAGTCCAAGGGGCTGCACGACTTCGTCACCCAGGCGGATCGCGAGGCCGAAGAGATGGTGGTCGCCAGTCTTGACGAAAGCTGCCCCGGCATCCCGTTTCTCGCCGAAGAATCCGCCCGGCGAAAGACCACCGCCGGCCGCCGCTGGATTGTGGACCCGCTGGACGGAACGACGAATTTCATCCACGGTTACCCCTTCTTCGCCGTTTCCATCGCCTTCCAGGACGGCGGTGAGTTGCTGGCCGGGGTGGTCTTCGATCCCATGCGCGACGAGATGTTCAGGGCCGAAGCCGGCCGCGGTGCCACTCTCAACGGGGAGCCGATCCGGGTCAGCGGCCAGAACGACCTGGATCAGAGTCTGCTTGTCACCGGCTTCCCCCTGCGCGAACTGGCCCATCTGGATGAGTACATGGAGGGGTTCCGGCGCCTCCTCTCCGTCTCGGCCGGGGTGCGGCGGGACGGGTCGGCGGCGCTGGACCTGTGCTGGGTGGCCGCCGGGCGCAGCGACGGCTTCTGGGAGATGGGCCTGGCGCCCTGGGATGTGGCGGCTGGCGGCCTCATGGTGCAAGAGGCCGGCGGCCGGGTCAGCGACTACGCCGGTGACGCGAACTGGCTGGAGGGGCGCTCCATCATCGCGGCCTCAGCGGGCATCCACGCAGACATGCGCCAGGCCGTGACCCCGTCATCTTCCTAGGCGGCGCCGGGCGGTATTCATTCAGGACTTGGGGGTGCGCTTCTTCGGCTTGGTAGCCGCCGGGGCAGGGTCCTCGACCACCGGGTCTTTCTCTTCAAAATCCTCGTGTTTGTGGATGTAACGCACCGCATGCTTCATGATCACCAGATCCGGGGCATCTTCGCGCCTCAATTTGATACACATCCGGTCGTACCACTCGATGACCCCATCCAGGCGCTCACCATCATTGAGAACGACCACGATGGGCGTGCCAGCCCCCATCTGCTTGACGTAATAAAAAGCTTCGGCGCTAGTGGATTCCGGCGGTGGCGCCTTGCGCCGTGTCACACCGGCCGGTTCCTGGCGAATATCACCCAGATCGGGACGAATCAACTGGCGGTTGGACATATCCT
>JAPUKF010000006.1 GCA_027295805.1 Acidobacteriota bacterium
CCTACGGGTTTCTGGCGCCGTTCCTCGATTCCGCGCGTACCGTGCGGGGTGAAGAGACGTTCACCGGTTTTTTGCCGTGGCTGCTGCTGCCCTTCGCCTTCATGGGTGACCGCCGGACCCGGCCCTGGCGCTGGCTCATCCTGGCGGCTGTTTTCGGCCTCCTGTCCCTGGGGCCGTTCCTGAAGATCCTGGGTCACGAAACGGGACTGCCCCTCCCCTACCGGCTGCTTTATGAGGTCGTGCCGCTTCTCAAGGTGAACCGCACCCCGGTCCGTTATGCCGCGCCCTTTCTGTTATTTCTGGCGGTCCTGGCGGGCCTGGGGGCCCGGCACCTGGAGCAACGGTTTCCGCGGGCGTGGGTGATGCCGCTGCTGCTTCTGGTGGGCCTGGGAGAAGGCCTGTTCCATGTCCCCCTGACTCCGCGCCAGGAGGCGCCCGCCGTCTACGCCCAGGTGGCGGACAGCGACGGCGTGGTCATCAATGTGCCTCTTTACCACGCCCGTGTGGAGCGGCGGCTCATGTATCACCAGATCTTCCATGGCCGCCCGGTCACCAACGCGTGTATCCCGCGGGCCAGCGATACGCCTCACCATCTCATCGAGGGCACGCAACTGCGCGCCTGCCTGCTGGACGGCGCCGCCTGCGCCCGCGCCGATCCGGCCACCGTGGCCGGGGAGATCGGCCGGCGCCATGTGAGCTGGGTGCTGCTACACACCCGTTTTCTGCAACCCGCCCACGTCGACGCCGTCGATTTGCTGTTGCGGCGGGCGGGAGCGCGGCAGCGGATCGATGATCCGGCTGAGATACGCGCCTACCGCTTCTGAATGGCGGGATTCAGCGCAGATAGTCGCCGTCACCTGCGCTGATGTAGCGGTGGTCAGGCATGGGTTGTTGGCCCTTGCCGAGAAGCAGTGAGCAAAGGGGTGAGTTGCTGCGGGTCCGGGCCTGTCCCTGCAGGAGGCGGCTGAATGGCGAACCGCAGTCGATCCAGGTCAGAGAGTAGGCTCCGGTCAGCCGCACGAGCCGGCGGGCGTAGCGCGCCAGTATTTCCAGCGACTCACGGTCGTCGGGGTCCCGGAAAAACAGATCGCCGAGGGCGAGCTGGGGGGGACCTTTTATCTGGCGCCAGGCAAACGCAAATACGACTCGGGGGCCTGCCTGGTCCCGCAGCACGAATACATCCCCGTGGTGATCGGGATGGCGACGGTACTTCCAGAGCAACCAGCCCGTGTCCCGCGATGAGCGCTGCCTGGCAGAAACGTGACCTCATGACAAACATGGAGCAACTGGCGGATCTCCCGTGTTTCGCGCCCCTGTTCGCGGTTCCATTCGGCCGGGAAGGGGATTGGGCAGCCGGCACAAAGACGATTGCGGAAGAGCTGGGTCTTACCATGATCCTTGCCCATGGCGGAGTGAATGATGGATCCCACGACCTCATCCGGCGCATCCCCTCCGATAATCTGCGGCTGTTTGAAATCCTGTGCCGTGCGTGAGGCGTCGGTGATCAGGCCAGGGTCGTATTCTTGACCAACAGGTCTGAACGAATCGGGTCGCGAAGATCTTTCAGGTGTCAGCTGCAGTCTTTTTCCAGGGCGAGAACCTTATTCAGGCGGCGTTGATGGCGCTCTTCGCCACTGAAGCGAGCCGCGACAAAGGCGCGCACCAGTTCGTGGGCGACTTCGATGCCGATGATACGGGCGCCCAGGCAGAGCACGTTGATGTCATCGTGCTCCACTCCCTGGTGGGCACTGTAAATGTCGTGGGCCACGCCGGCGCGGATGCCCTTCATCTTGTTGGCGGCCACCGAGGCACCGATGCCGCTACCGCAGATGAGGATCCCGCGCTGCACGCGACCTTCCTGCAGTTTCCGGCAGAGGGCGACGGCCACGTCGGGATAATCGTCCGCCGGGTCCGGCCGGGGCGGCCCCAGGTTTTCAACCTGATGGCCTTCTTTTTCCAGCCAGGCAACCAGGGACTGCTTCATAGCAAAGCCGGCGTGATCAGCAGCGACTGCGAGTTGCACGGGCCATCTCCTCCGTTGTGACAGCGGGCGGTGGCACTTCTCTCGGGGATCTGCCTCCGGCCCGCGTGCCCGGGTCATGCCGACATCATATCTGACAGCCGGGGCAATAAAAGGTCCCGCGTCCCGACAGAACCACCCGCCTGATGGGTCGACGGCAGCGGCGGCAAGGCTCATCCCGGCGTCCGTAGACCCGCAGGCGGCGGCGGTAACCGCCCGGTTCGCCTGCCAGGTTGAGATAGTCGCGCAGTGTGGTGCCGCCCTGACGGATGGCAGCGTTCAAGATCCGGCGCACGGCGGTGGTCAGGCGTTGCCAGCGGGCCGGTGAAATCCTGCCGGCGGCCCGGCGGGGGTGGATACCGGCCATGAACAACGCCTCGCAGGCGTAGATGTTGCCCACTCCGACCACGTGCCGGGCGTCCATGATGAAGGTCTTGACCGGGCAGCGGCGGCCATGAGCCATGTTTCTCAGGTTGGCGGCGTTGAACTCCTTCTCCAATGGTTCGATCCCCAGGTGGGCCAGCAGGCGATGGCGGGATTCGCCCCCGGCCGGCACCATGTCGATGACGCCGAACCGGCGGACGTCGTTGAAGCGCAACTGAAGGCCGTCCTCCAGCCCAAACGCCACGTGGTCATGGCGGGCGAAAGGCCGGTTGGCGGGGACCAGGGCCAGGCGGCCGCTCATGCCCAGATGCACCAGAAGGGAAGGCCCGTCATCCAGGTCGAAGAGGAGATACTTGCCCCGGCGCCGCAGACGGGTGATGCGCCGCCCGGGCAGGGCCCGCCTCAGCAGCCGGCTGTCCACGGGATAGCGCAGGCTCCTCTGGCGGACTTCGACCGCTCCCAGGATGCGATCCTCCAGCAGGGGCCGTAGGGCGCGGCGCAGGCTTTCCACTTCCGGCAGTTCGGGCATGCTCACATCCTAGCCAATCCATGGTGGCTTCGAGCTTGTGGATTTTCGGTATCCGTCCTGCTATGCGACAGATCAGGTGGCACTTGTGGCCTGAAACCGGGGATATTGGGCCGCTGCCTGTTACTCATGGAACATTCCACAAGCTGAGAACCACTATGGTGGGCTATGCTGGTGGTGAGTTGATCGCGTTTCTGGTCATCCTCTTTCTGGTCGGGGTCAACGCCCTGTTTGTGGCGGCGGAGTATGCCACCGTGGGTGTGGGGCGGACCCGGGCCCGTTCCCTGGTCCGGGAGGGGCTACCCGGCGGCGCGGCTCTCGCGAAGCTCACCTCGGACCCCGTCCGCCTGGATCGGGCCATCACCGCTTGCCAGGTGGGCATCTCGGCCTCCAGCCTGTCCCTGGGAGCCTATTCCCAGATCATCCTGGCCCCTGCTCTGGCGCCCTGGCTGGCAGGCTGGGGCCTCTGGGGCGAGATCACCTCCCAATCCCTGGCGGTCGCCGTGGTGCTGGCCGCCACCTCGTCGTTTCAGATCGTTTTCGGAGAGCAGCTTCCCAAGAGCATCGTCGTGCGCAATCCTTCCCCATGGGCCCTGCGCGTGGCGCCGGCCCTGTGGCTGTCCACCTGGGTGCTGACACCGCTCATCGCCTTCCTGGGTGGCTCCGCCGGGGTTCTCCTGCGCCTGGCGGGCTTGCCTTCCCGACCGGGGACGCGGCCCCATTCGTCGGCGGAAATCGGCTGGATCGTCACCCAGAGCGCCCATTCAGGCGTTCTCCATCCTGAGCAGAGTGAACGCCTGCGCAATGCCATCCAGTTTGCCACACGCACGGCCCGTGATGTCATGGTGCCCAGGGTGCAGGTGAAGGCTTTGCCGGTCACGGCCTCCCTGGATGAAATCCGCGCTTACATCACGGCGACCGGCCACAGCCGCATTCCC
>JAPUKF010000060.1 GCA_027295805.1 Acidobacteriota bacterium
GGAGAATATCCCCCCTGTCATGGAGAAGTTTCTCCCTCTCTTCCAGCAACTGAGCGGTGGTCAAGTTGAAGAAAAAGATTTGGACAAGATCCTGCCCCTGGCCCTCATCGTCACCTCCGCAAAGTCCACACCCGGCATGGCACCGCCCCTGTTCACCATCAACTTCCCGGCTTCCGGTCATACCCTCACCCTCATGGACTGGTTCTTCGCGCGGGCCATCACGGAGGACAGCGAGGATCTCCTGGTCCGCCGGCACGGTGACGAAGCGCTTTATCGGACCAACCTGGAACCTCCGGTCTGGTTCACCATCGTGGACACCGACGTCCTTCTCTCAACCAGCGAGGAGGCCGTGCTGTCCGGGATCGAACTCCTGCGCCGTCCGCCCGACGCCATCACGAGCACCCCGCTCCAATCCCTCCTGGATGAAGCACCGGCCAATGCAGCCCTGACCCTTGCGGCTCAGGAAGGTGGCGCCGGCACCCTGCTGGCATTGACGGCTGAGCACCTCCCTGCCCTGGCGGATATGCTGCGCCAGCAGGTGAATCCTGAAGCCCGTATCTCTGCCTGGGCACGTCTTGAGTCCCAGGATCGCCTGGCCGGCAGACTGCTGGTGGCCGACTCTTTCCCGGCGCAGGATCAGATCCCTGAGGCGAAGGAGCTCTCGACCTACACCCTGGAGCTATTGGATGGAGCCGTGCGCCTGACGCTGGCCGACAGGGGGATGAACAGCGCCGCGCGCCATGAGTGGGACTTCACCCTTGAGGGCCTGGAGGCTCTGGCCCAGTGGGCCGCGGTGCGCACCAGTGGCACCAGCATCACCATCAGGCCCTGATCCGGGCTTTCAGACTTCCGCCACTTCCTCTTCCGGATCTTCCCTGAGTTCGACGTTCCAGTAGGCCGCATCCAGAAAATTACGCCAGATCTCGTAACGGCCATGGGACCAGCGGACACGCGCCAGAGGGTGCCAGCGCGGCCGCTGTGGCTCGCGGGTCAACTTCATGCCAGCCTCCCCCGGCGTCCGGTTGGCCTTCACCCGATTGCAGCGCAGGCAGCAACAGACCACGTTGACCCAGGAGGAGCGTCCTCCACGAGACAGGGGTCGGACATGGTCCAGGTTCAGATCCCGGGTCCGGAAGCGACTCCCGCAATACTGGCAGCGATTGCGATCGCGATGAAAAATATTCTTGCGCGTGAAGCGGACCTCGTAACGCGGCAGGCGGCCGTAGTTGACCAGGAGAACCACGCGTGGCACCCGGATAGCCCGCCGCGGCGTGTGCACGGCGTCGTCATCGTGGATCACCGGGAGATCACTCCAATTTTCAAAGTCATAGGTGGCAAAGTCGCCGTCCACGACGCGCACCAGGTCCTTGTAGAGCAGGCACATGGCCCGGCGCACGGAGGTGACCTGAATGGCCTGGTAGAGATTGTTGAGGACCAGGACTTCACCGTTCAGGATGCCGGCGGCAGAGGTCATGAGCCGGGCTCCTTGATCTCATGGCGCAGAGATCTCCGCGCCCTGGCACGTGCTTGTCCCAGTTCCACGATGCGCGCCAGCAGAGGGCCGTAGGCCAGGCCACTGGCCTCCCAGAGACGCGGGAACATGCTCACGTCGGTGAAGCCTGGCAGAGTGTTCAACTCGGAGATATGCGGCTCGCCGGTGGCCCGGTCCACAAGGAAGTCAACCCTCCCGAAGCCGCGGCAGTTCAGTGCCTCGTAGGAGCGACAGGCCAGATCTCTCAGCTGATCCATGGCAGCGTCCTCGAGCGGGGCGGGAACCAGCAAGCGCGTCTCACCATCGCAGTACTTGGCCTGATAGTCGTAAAATTCCCTGGCGGGGACGATCTCCCCTGCCATGGAGGCCTGGACTTCATCGTTGCCCAGCACGCTGACTTCGATCTCCCGTGCGTCCAGGGCCGGCTCCACGATAGCCTTCAGGTCCAGAGAAAGGGCCAGGTCCAGCGCTCGCCGCCGCTCCGCGGAGCTCTCGGCACGGCTGATGCCGATACTGGACCCGCCATTGGCTGGCTTGATGAACACCGGGCCCGAGAAGCAGTCCTGCAACTTCTCCATGATCGTGTCGGGCTGCCGCCGCCAGGCGGCGGCGGACACCGGCATCCAGTCAAGCACCGGGAGTCCTGTCTGCCGGAGCACCACTTTCGCCCGATCCTTGTCCATGGCCAGGGCCGAGGCCAGGACTCCGGATCCCGCATAGGGCGCCGCGGCCAGATTCAGGAGGCCCTGAAGAGCGCCATCTTCGCCACCGCGGCCATGGATGAGCGGAAAATAAAGATCCGGGTAGGTCCGTTCAAGGTCCTTCCCTTCCCCCATTTCCAGGCCGGCGCCGGGCTCGGCTTTCAGCTTGACGGGATAGCGCTTCCCCTCCGGGATGCTGCCTCGCACACCCAGGGGGTTGGCGGCGGTGAACCAGAGGCCTTCGCGATCCACGGCCACGGGGAGAACCTCCCAGCCCTGCTTTTCCAGCTCGGTCATGACGGACCGGGCCGAGAGGATGGAAATATCGTGCTCCACCGAACGGCCGCCAAAGAACAGCGCGATGGATCCGGCCTCAGGCATGCACCACCTCGCCGGCGGATTGCGCCAGGGCTCGCCGGATGCGTCCCATTCCGGACATACTGGCCCGCACCCGGATCTTGAGACCGGTGTCCCCCTGGCTGATATCCAGCACCCGCCCATAGCGGTGAAGAACCGCCAGGGCAGCCGCATCACCCGGTGTGATGCTCACATCCTCCTCCACCTGGTTGCGCTCGCGGATGCCGATCAGCGTTCGGCGCAGAGCGGTCAGTCCTGCCCCTGTGCGCGCCGAAACGAAAACCGCTTCGGGGTGGTGGCGAGCGAGGCGGGTCAGCGGAGCCTGCGAATCCAGACGATCGATCTTATTGAACACCAGGAGGCGTGGCTGCCGCGTGAGGCCGAGTTCCTCGAGAACCTCACCCGTGGTCTGCATCTTTTCCGCCATGTGCTCGTCGGCCGCGTCGACAACCTGAACGAGAAGGTCCGCATCACCGGCTTCCTCCAGCGTGCTGCGAAAGGACGCCACCAGGTGATGCGGCAACTTGCGGATGAATCCCACGGTATCGGTCAGCACGGTCGGCGGCTCAGGTGCACCTGACAGACGCCTGCGCAGAGGATCCAGAGTGGCGAACAGCCTGTCCTCCACCAGCGCGCCGGCATGGGTCAAGCGGTTGAATAGAGTTGATTTGCCTGAGTTCGTGTATCCCACCAGGGCCATGGAATACAGGCCCCGGCGGCCCCGGCGCCGGTTGAGCCGCTGCTTCTTGATCTGGACCAGCTCCCGCTGAAGGCGGGCGATCCGCCGGCGGATGATACGACGGTCCAGCTCGATCTGGGTCTCACCTTCACCGCCGCGGGCGCCCATGCGGCCTTCCTGACGGGAGAGGTGAGTCCAGCGCCGGGCCAGGCGCGGGAGGAGATAGCGCAGGGAGGCCAGTTCCACCTGAGTGCGTGCTTCACGGCTGCGAGCCCGGGACGAGAAGATCTCCAGGATCAGACCGGAGCGATCCGTGACCGCCGCGTGCCAGGCTTTCTCCAGCTTTCCGGCCTGGTGAGGGGTCAGATCCTGGTCCATGACCACACGCTTGCAGGAGAGCTCACGCAGCATCCGCCCGATCTCCTCGACCTTGCCGCGGCCCAGGAACGTGGCAGCCACAGGACGACGCATTTCCTGGATGGCGCACCCGGCAACTTCGTATCCGGCCGTTCCTGCCAGAAGCGCAAGCTCGTCCAGGTGCTCCTCGCTGGCAGCACGGGAGCCACCATCGAGTACTGCGGCCACGAGCATCACAGGCTGTGGGACGTTCTGCGTGACGATCCCCCTGATGGTCAAGATAGGCCTAGGCGAGAAGCTTATCCAGCTTCTGTTTGAGCGCCTCTTTGGGAACGGCCCCGGCGAGCTGGTCAGCAAGTTCGCCATCCTTGAAGAACATCAGAGTCGGCACGGACATGACGCCGTAGAGGGCCGCTGTGTTGCGGGCTTCATCCACGTCGATATGAACCACGTCGATGCGTCCCTGGTACTCCCCCGCCAACTCCTCCACGATCGGCTTCAGTTGCTTGCACGGGCCGCACCAGGTGGCGGAAAAATCAACCAGCACAGGCCGGCCGGCACGCAGGACTTTTTCCTCGAAATTGCCATCATTGACTTCGATGAGTTCGCTCAAAATTCTCCCCCGCATCGGACTCCAGGCAATAGGCGGACGGTCACTCTCACAGTCTGAGGATACAACACGCGGGCTAAAGCTGGCGCGCAGCGGCGATCTGCAGGTAACCGATGGCCGGATAGGGATGGGCGCTGACCTCAATCCACTGCCCCCGCAGCATGGGATCGGCCAGGAAAGGATGAATGGCGTCACTTTCCACAAAACGCCACAGATTCCCATCGGGCGTCTGCAATCCCGTCACATGCGGGCCTCCGTCTCCCTGGCAATTTTGCTGGTGCTGGGTGTCAACTCCCTTGCGCGCACAGCCGAAACAGACCAGCTGACCCCGCAGGATCTGGGCCGCTGCAACCTGCAGGTCGAATCCGGTCGGCCTGGCCGACCCGGATGGATCCGACCAGATCCACAGGGATGTCAGCCCGAGAACCGCAAGAAGGACGGCCGCCGCCGAGCCCAGCGCCATCCGGCTCCACAGGGACATGAATCCCCAGCCCGGCCGCTGGAGCTTCTGGCGTCCCAGACCCCTCTGGATGCGCTCACGGAGGTGATCCGGGGCCACCTGGCGCTTGAGGCCCTGCCGGACAAATTCATCGAATCCCTCGGCCTCTGCGACCTTCTTCCGGCAGGGGCGGCATGAAGCAAGATGCTCACGGACAACCGACTCGCTGGAGCCCGCCGAACCCTGCCTGAAACGCAGAAGTTCTTCTTCTTTGGGGTGCCGGCTCATGAGTCCATGGGCTCCGGGTTGTAAAATAACTCTTTCATTACGGGGATCAACACCGCCCGGGCCTATCCTATTTCGTCCCGATTCCCCATTTTTCAGGCAGGGTCACCTGAATGTTACCGATGACCCGTTTTCTTCGATTGTAAATGTCGCTCGGGAACTGCTGCTCCAGATCCGCCAAGGCCGGCTCAGGCAGGAGGCGCAGGCGCCTGAGGAGAGCAAGAGCCACGGCCGACCGCGCTCGCTCGGCGTCGCCATCGGCAATCTTGAACGCAATCCCCAGGGGCTGGTTCCCGGTGGTCAGGGCCATGGCGTAGATCCCCTCCGCCCCCAACTTGGCGATGATCTTCCCGGGTGCCGCCACCATGAGAAGGGTATCCAGGCGCCCCTCCCCCGCCACCAGAAAAGGATGCCGGGCCATGGCCTTGCCGATGCGGGCCAGGGCAGGATCGGTCTTTGGATCGGCCAGAGCCGTGGCCAGGCGGGCATAGGCCCGGGCCAGAGCGTCCAGGGGCAAATGGAAAGTCGGGGCGGAGCATCCATCCACTGCTTGTCCGATCTTCTCGGGATCCACACCGGATACCCGGGCCATGGTTGCGAGAATCGCCCTTTGAGCCGGCGCGCCGGGCTCGAGATAGGTGAGCGGATCTCCCCCCAGGTGATGGGTCAGCAGAAGCATGCCTCCATGCTTGCCCGAGCAATTGTTATGGAGGGTCGTCGGCTCCTCCCCCAGGGCGATCAGGTCGCGGGCAGCCGCGGCGGTCATGGGCGCATGGGCGCCACATTGCAGATCTTCGCGGCCGAATCCGTTACGTGCGAGGATCCGCGTGGCGACCTCGAGATGGCGGGCTTCTCCGCCGTGGGAGGCGCAGATCAGAGCAAGTTCCGGGGTTGTCAGGGAGAACCGATCGGCCGCCCCCGATTCCACCAGGGGCAGAGCCTGGAAAGGCTTGGCCGCCGACCTGCAGTAAACCGGGACAGAGCCATCACCCAGGGAATGCAACATGCGGCCATCGCCGGCCACGACGGCCACCGCCACGGAGTGGCACGACTCAACCTCGCCGCCACGAGAGACGGTCACCAGGGGATGAAAAGCCTGGGGGGTCAAATGATTCACTCCTGCCCTGAGCCGGCGGACCGGACTCCCGGGATATATCCCGATAGTTTAGAGCTTTCGCCTCCTCCTTGACACCTCCACGAGGGCCTCCCTATCGTTTGCGGACTCATGGCTCTGCCGGTCCTCCCTTATCTCTATGCCGATCCGTTCGCCGGTGCGAGCGGCGACATGTTCCTGGGCGCTCTGGTCGATCTCGGTTATCCCTTCTCCCATCTGCGTGCCGACGTGGATGCCCTCGCCCTGGATGGCCTGCGTCTGGGGCGCCGGCGGGTCACCAGGGGCGGCCTGTCCGCCGTCCGGATCGCCGTCCACTGCGCGCCCGGGCAACCCCATCGCGGCCGGCGTGCCATTCAGTCCGTGTTGCGCAAGGCACGTCTGGACGGGGCGATCCGGCGCCAAGCCATGGAAGTTTTTGACGCCCTCATCGAGGTCGAGGCCAACATTCATCGTCAGCCGGCCGAGCAGGTCCATCTGCATGAAGTCGGTGCTCTGGACGCCCTGGCCGACGTGGTGGGGACCGTCTCCGCCCTCGTTCACCTGGGTGTGAAGCGACTTGATGCGGCTCCCGTCAATCTGGGGAGCGGCACGGTGACCTGCGCCCACGGTGTCCTGCCTGTGCCGGCTCCCGCCACGGCGGCCCTTCTGAGAGGCATCCCGGTTCTCGGGCGGGGAGAGGGTGAGCGCACCACACCCACCGGAGCGGCCCTGTTGCGGGTCCTGGCCACCGCCTTCAGCTCTCTTCCACCCTGCATCATGACCCGCACCGGTTACGGCGCCGGCCGGCGCGACACGGAGGATCTCCCCAACGTGCTGCGCCTCATGGGCGGAGAGCTGCTGCCCGCCAGCCTCTCGTCCTCCCCGGGCCAGGGCGACAGGCTCATGGAGATCCGTTGCCAGATCGATGACATGGACCCGCGCATCTTCGGTTACCTCTGTGAGCGCCTCCTTGCGGCCGGCGCCCGCGATGTCTATCTCTGCCCGGTGCAGATGAAGAAGGGGCGTCCCGGCACCCTGGTTGTCATTCTTGCTGACGGCGATCGGACCGGTGACCTGGGCACGATCCTGCTGGATGAGACCACCACCCTGGGCTACAGGCTCATCCCCGTCTCGCGGGTTGAACGGAGCCGGCGCCATGTTCGCGTCAAGACGTCCTACGGTCCCGTGCGCATGAAGGTGAGTGACCACGGCCCGGGTGAGCCACTGGCGACACCTGAGTACGAAGACTGCCGGACCCTGGCCAGCCGGCACCAGGTGCCTCTGCGCCGGGTCCTGGCTGCCGCGGTTGCCGCCTATGGGCGGCAGTCCGCCTCACGCCGCAGTGGCGCCCGGAGAGGCTCCCCATGATCTGCGACTCCCACGCTCACCTGAATCACGGCAACGCGTTCGGGAACGACCGGGAAGAGGTTCTGGAACGGGCCCGGGAAGCCGGGGTGGGCTGCATCTTGAATGTGGCCACGCGGCCGGATGATGCAGCCGCCACTGTGGAAGTCGCCCGGCGGCATCCGCAGGTCCTGGCCGCCGTGGGCATCCATCCCCATGAAGCCGTTCTCGCCACGCCCGCGGCCCTGGATGATCTGGAACGCCTGTCCGCCGACCCCATGGTGGTGGCCTGGGGCGAGATCGGTCTTGATTATCATTACATGAACGCACCCCGGGACGTTCAATGCGCGGCCTTCGCCAGCCAGCTTGAGAGGGCCGCGGCCTGCAATCTGCCGGTGAGCGTCCATAATCGCGACTCGGACCGGGATCTCCTGGACCTGATCACCCGCCACGCCGGTCCACGCCGTGGGGTCGTTCATTGCTTCACCAGCGACTGGACCATGGCCACCGCCTGCCTGGACGCCGGCTTCTTCCTTTCTTTCTCGGGGATCCTGACGTTTCCCAGCGCCGAAAGTCTGAGGGACGTGGCACGTCGTGCGCCGGCGCAGCGCCTTCTGGTGGAAACCGATAGTCCTTACCTGGCACCGGTGCCCCACCGGGGCGCACGTAACGAACCGGCCCGGGTCGTGGACGTTCTCGACCTGCTGGCGGAACTGCGCGGTGTGAGCGCGGCGGAGATGGCAGTCATCACCTCCGAAAACTTCCGCACCCTGTTCGGTCAGTTGACGGACTCCAGCAACTCGCGGGCGGGCGCATAGGAAACCAGCGTCTCGAAATCCTGATCGTCGAGAAGTCTGTCCGTATCCCGAAAACCGAGGTTGAGAAGCTGGCGCATGGCATTGTAGGCCCGCGGGATCTCGTTTCGTAACGCGTAGATGCGCACCAGCTCGAGATAAGCCTGCTGGTTCTGGGGATCCGTCCGGGCCACGTATTCGAACTCCTGCTCGGCGTCTTCAATGAAACCGCGCTGCAGATAAGCCTTCCCCAGGTAGAAATGAGCGTCCAGGTTGTTCGGCTGGAGCTTGACTCCGGCGCGGAAAAGTTCCACCGCTTCATCGTAAAGCCCCTCAAGGATCAGGGCATTTCCCAGTGAGCGGCGCGCGGCAAAAAGATGGGGATCGAGAGACAGCGCCTGCAGAAAGAGAACACTGGCCTCGTCATCTCGGCCGCTCTCCAGGGCAAGCCCCCCCAGGCCCATGAACGCCCCCAGGTGGTCAGGATTGGCGGCCAGAGCCTCTTTCCATCTGGTCGCAGCTTCTTCCAGGTCGCCATGACGACGGGCCAGGACGCCGGTGCTGAAGAGAGCGTCGGCGTTTTCGGGCTCCAGCTCCAGGGCTCGGGTGTACTCAGCGCGGGCACCGGGCTCATCACCTTGACGCAGGCGCAGGGAACCCATCACAGCGTGCAGGTCCGCCGCGTCGGGGTGGTCTGCCACGGCTTCTTCCAGCAGGGCCTGGCAGTCATCCAACCTCCGCAGTTCCAGGTAACGTCGTGCCAGTCCGGTCACGGCTGTCGTATCGGCCGGGGCCAGTCGCACCGAGGTCTCCAGGGCGGCCAGTCCTTCGTCTTCCCGTCTTGCCATGGGATAGGCCATGGCCAGGGCGTTGTAGAAGGCGACATTTTCCGGCGCCAGTTCACGGCCCGCCTCCAGTTTTTCGATCCCGGCCTCGATCTCCATGAGCTGGATGAGGCCCATCCCCGCCCGGTAGAATTCAAGGGCGTCGGTGCCGCTCACCTGTTTGAGCCGCTGGATCTCCGCGGCCATCTCGGCGGTGGCGGCAGCCTGGGGGCCTGCGCCTTCTTCCTCCCCATCCACCGTGGGTGTGTCCGCCGTCTCGCCGCCACAGGCACTTGCCAGGAGAAGACCTGCGGCCAGGAGCACTGCTCCCAAGACAGGGATCCGTGTTCGCTGCCTCATCATCACTCCTTCTCCTCGGCCGCCTGCAGGGCCGTGATAGCCGCCACTTCGTACACATCCTGCACCGAGCATCCCCGCGACAGATCATTGGCCGGTGCGCGCAACCCCTGGGTGATGGGCCCCAGCGCCCGGGCACCACCGAAGCGCTGGACCAGCTTGTACCCGATATTACCGGCATTGAGGTCGGGAAAGATCAGGACGTTGGCCCGCCCTGCCAGCGGACTGCCTTCGGCCTTGCCGGCCGCCACCTCCGGTATGATGGCCGCATCCACCTGCAATTCACCATCCACACAAAGATCCGGGAGCCGGGCCTGGAGGATCTGGCACGCCTCGCGCACTTTCACCAGAGAAGGATGCTCGGCGCTGCCCCGGGTGGAATAACTCAGGAGCGCCACCCGTGGTTCACACCCCAGGAGAAGGCGGGCTGACTGACCCGCAAGAAGCGCGATGTCCGCCAGTTCAGCGGCATCGGGTTCCTCCACCAGGCCGCAGTCGGCGAAAATGAAGGCGCCGTTGTGCCCCAGGGTCGCATCACCATGCACCATGAGGAAGAAGGTGGAAACAGTGCGAATCTCCTCCCGGGCGCGGATGACTCGGAGCGCCGCGCGCAGGGTCTCAGCGGTTGTGTGACGCGCGCCGGCCACGGAACCGTCCGCCTCACCGGACCTCACCATGAGGGCGGCGTGAGCCAGCGGTTCGGCGGCGGCGCGGTGGGCGACTTCCGGCCCGGTGCCCCGGTGGCGCGTCAACTCCAGATAGATGTCCGCGTATTCATCCAGACGCGGTGAGGTGGCGGGGTCCACATGACGCACTCCCGCCGGCAGGGACGCCGGTTTCGGTCCCACGAGGATCGGCTCGACCACACCGTCGGCGGCCAGGCGGGCTGCCGCCTCGAGGATACGGGGATCTTCGGCTTCAGGCAGGGCAATCCGTTTCCCGGCCGCCCGCGCCCTCGCCACAATGTCATCAACTATGCCCGGCATCATCTCCGTCTCGAGGTGGGAGGAGTGGTTTTATCACGGCCCCGCGGGACGGACAACGCACGCCACCGGCCAGCAATCCCCCCGGGTACCTCAGGGCCAGCCATGCCGCCAGTAACAGGGGCGGCGTCATCTCACACCAGACCACCCATGAAGGCCCCAGGAGGGGGCTGTGGCCGGATGCCATATCCAGGTAGGACATGACCACCGTGCCGCAGAGCAGAAGCCAGGCGGGGCTGGGGGCAAACGTCAGGAGGGGCAGCACCCAGAGGAGGTACCACGGATGCAGCGTCGGGACCAGGAGAAGCGCCACCAGCAGAACCCTCGCGGCATCCCGCAGGAACCCCAGGGCAACCGGCCCCTCCCGGTCGGGACGGAGTGCTCTCACGCCGGCATAAGCCGCGATGAGAACCATCACCAGATAGCGCGTATTGACCGTGGTGGGCAGGATGGCTTCCAGGCCGGCGAAAAGAAAATCGTTGGCGCGCCAGCGGCCGGCGTACTCTCCCAGCCCGGCAATCAGATTCGACCCCTCGGACAGATAGGGGGCGAGGAGCAGGGAACCGGTGGCCGCCGCGGCCAGGGTGGCCTTCCAGCCGCCACGGCGCAGGAGCAGCGGCGCGGTCATGATGGGCACCACCTTGGCCATGACGGCGCAGGCAAAGGCGGCGCCGGCCCTGAACGGCCTGGCAGCGGCCAGTGCCAGCGCCGTCAGCAGAAGCGCCATCACCCCCAGCGGTTCAACATGGGCCGAGGAGGCAATCTCCACCACCGGCAGCGGGGACCAGGCGTAAACCAGGAGGTGCCCGTCAGGCAGTCCCGTGCGGCGCAGCAGCGCCGCCAGGAGGAGCAGCACACAGACATCGACGGCAATCAGGAGGACGCGGATCATCCCTGTTCCCGGCTGCATGAAGGCCGCCAGGGCGAAGAGTGCCTGCGCCAGGGGCGGGTAGATGGTGCGTATTTCCTTGTGGCTGATGTCCGAGAAGAATTCCGTGCGCAACGGAATCAACTCGGGAGCAGCCGGCGGGTGGGCGAACGGAGAGATCCCCTGGGTCGCCAGGTACCCGTCCCAGGCATACCGGGCCACATCCAGGGAAAGATCAGGCGGATGCAGGAGACCGACCACAAGGCGAAAGGCGAGGCCGGTGGCCAGCAGGAAGACCCGCCAGCGCCCTCCCCGCCGGCGCAGCCAGAGGGCCAGTGCCAGCATGTGAAGAGCGGAGAGGGCAAGAAAGAGAGCCACGAAGGGGCCGGTCCGGACGCGCCACGGGGACAGGAGTGCAAGGGCAAGAAATCCGCTTCCCAGGAGCAGGGCCAGGAGGAACGCGCCCCGGGGGGGCGACGAGTCGTCTGCTAGCATTCTCTCCCCGTGAGGAGCATGGAGATGGAGATCCTGACTGCCGGCCTGCCCCGACTCGCCCTCATCGGCTCCTACCTCATGGTCCTGGCGGTCCTGTCTGTCTTCGGCCTGCACCGCTGGCAACTCCTTGTGCTCACGCGCAACGAGAAGAAGAAACACCGCCCGGCACGGCCCCTCCCCGGTCCGCTGCCGGTGGTGACCGTCCAGTTGCCAATCTACAACGAACCAAGGGTTGCCCGGCGACTTCTCATGGCCGTCGCCCGCCTGGATTATCCTCGCCACCTTCTGGAGATTCAGGTTCTTGATGACTCCACAGATCACACCGCGGCGCTGCTGGCGCGGCTGGTGGCACGCTTGCGGCGGCGGCGGTTCCAGGTGTCCCATCTGCGTCGCACCTGCCGCACCGGCTTCAAGGCCGGCGCCCTCGCTGCCGGTCTCGAGCAGGCCCAGGGCCGCTTCATCGCAATCTTCGACGCCGACTTTCTGCCTCCCCCGGGTTTTCTCAGAACGGCGCTGCCGCCATTCGCCGAGCCCGGAGTCGGCATGGTGCAGGCGCGCTGGACGCACCTGAACAGGCGCAACTCAATTCTCACCCGGGTGCAGGCGACACTGCTGGACGGGCACTTCCTGGTGGAGCATCTGGCGCGCTATCGCAGTGGCCGCTTTTTCAACTTCAACGGCACTGCCGGCATCTGGCGGCGGGAATGCATCGACACCGCCGGCGGCTGGCAGGCCGACACGCTGACTGAAGATCTCGATCTCTCCTACCGGGCACAGCTTGCCGGCTGGCGGTTCGTCTTCCTCCCCCATCTGGTGGCGCCGGCGGAGTTGCCGGCCGGTGTGCAGGCGTGGAAGACCCAGCAGCACCGCTGGGCCAAGGGCTCGGTGGAAACAGCGCGCAAACTCCTGCCGCGAATCTGGCATGCGCCTCTTTCCCGGCCCATCCGGTGGGAGGCCATCTTTCACCTGACCGCCAATGGCTCCTACCTGTTCATGGTGCTCCTCTGCCTGTTGATCTGGCCGACTCTGCACCTGCGCCAGCATGGCGCCGCCTGGATCCTGGCCCTGGTGGACCTGGCCGTCCTGGGCCTGGCCACCGCGTCGGTCTTCGTTTTCTATTACCGGGCCCAGCGCCGCGCCGGACAGGGGCGCGCGGCCAGCCTCCTCTGCCTGCCACCCTTGCTGGGACTGGGCGCCGCCCTGGCCATCAACAATTCGCGGGCCGTTCTGGAAGCCCTCCTGGGCCGGCGGTCGCCGTTTCGGCGCACGCCCAAGGAAGGGCGCCTGGACACAAAGCCGGGACACGGCCGCCCGGTCCGTGCTCAGGGACCGCTGCCCTACCTGGAAGGGCTCATGTCCCTCTATCTGGCCGCCACCTTTCTGGACGCCATCCGTCTTGGTGTCTGGGCCTGGGTGCCGTTCATCGGCCTTTTCCTCTGGGGCCATGTCTACCTGACCGTGGCGGACCTGGGGCAGGCGCTGCGCGCCTGGCGCTACGTGCCGGCGCGCTGATCGGTCCCGAGGGACAGGCGGAACGCGGCCATCTCCCGGGCGTTGCGAACCAGCTGGATCGTCGGAAGACGTGTTCTACTATCGTGGAGAGTCCAATACCTAACCGGGCCTGTACGGAGGGACATCAGAGTTGCAAGGCTACCTCCTGGTCTAGTCCTTCTTGTGTTTCTCGGTGGGCATCGCCTGCCTGAGCGCCACATTCGTATCAGCGAAGCGCAAAGGCGACACGCTGGCCCGGGCATTTCTGGTCTTTTACGTATCCCTGAGTTTGCTCGTCTTCGGCGCACTGCTGCGCACGTTCATCGACATCCTTCCTTATCCCG
>JAPUKF010000061.1 GCA_027295805.1 Acidobacteriota bacterium
TGGTTTACTTGATTCAAGCCTTATGGGGCCTTAAATTTGCGCCGCATACGTCCGATTGGCCGGACTTGCACCAGGCCACCCTGCGCCCGTGAATCGAGCCGCCGTCATTATTGCCTCTCTCCTGGCCTTCGGGGCCGGGACATGGTCCCTGGGGGACCAGGCGCAGACATCCGCCATCGACCCCGGCGGAACTCCCCGCCAGGAGTCTAAGACAGGCAATCTGATAGATCTGTGGACACAGCGTCACGCTCTCCTGGAGAGGGGAGACATCCTCGCCGCCGACGAAGTGGTTGCGGAAATGCAACTCCAGCGGCGTCTCAGTGGTGTGTCCCGTTCAGAGGATCTGGCCGGTGCCTTTGTTCTCGAGGGATACGAGAATCTGGCCATGCAACAGTACGGGGAAGCCCGGGCGGCATTCAACCTGGCACTGGAGTTTGATGCCGAGATGCCACAGGCCTGGTTCGGCCTCGCACGCACCCAGTGGCACACAGACGAAGGTGCCAAGGGCTCCCTGGAGGCCCTGGCAGGCGGCGTTCGGGCTGCGGGACGCAACTGGATCTACCGCACCAACTTCCTGCTGGCCATTCTCTGGACTTTCTCCCTGGGCCTGGTCACCACGGCGATCGCCTTCCTTGTCATCCTTTTCTTCAAGACGTTCCGCCTCATTCATCACGACCTCGCGGAAGGGCTCATGTGCCGGCTGCCACCCATCACGGCCCGCACTCTGGCCGTATTCCTCCCCCTCCTCCCTCTGGCGCTGCCCTGGGGGTTCGCCTGGGCGCCACTGCTGTGGCTTGCTCTCATGCTTCCCTTTCTATCGCGGGGTGAACGTGGCGCGTCGGTGGCCCTGGTCGTGGCTGCCGCCACAGTGGGTTTCATGGTCCCCATGGCCGCAACCTTCACCGCTGAAACTGCCGACCCGCGCCTAGTGCAGGTGGCTGGTGCCGCCGGCGGGGGCGTGGGCGCAGATCGCTATCGCACGCTGGCAGAGCTGGCCGCCCACAGCCCTGACGACGCGGTCCTGCACCTCCTTCTGGCCGATCAGGCAAGGGGAATGGGTCGTGATGCGGAGGCCATCTCCGCCTATCAGCGGGCAACGGAACTGGACCCCAGCCTGAGCTACGCGTACAACAATGCAGGTGCTCTCTACTTCAGCCGCGGCCGCTTCGCGACAGCCGCGGGCCAGTTTCGCAAAGCCATCGATGCCGACCAGGATCACATGGTGGCTCGCTACAATCTCTACCTGACCCAGGAGCACCGTTTCGATTTCACCGCCGCCGAGAAAACGCTGGCGGAAGCTCAGAATCACAATCTGGCGGCCATGACAGCCCTTCTCTCGGATCGGCGCCAGGGGAATGAACGACTGGATGTGCTGGAAGATCAGATTCCGGTCAGCGTTGCACTGGCCCATGCCAGACAGGCCCTGGGTCAGGACGGTGGCACACATGTCGCCGGTTTTGCGGCTTCCACCTGGCCGGCATTGGCCCTGCCTGTGGCAGCTTTCGGCCTGGGGTTCTGGCGTTTGCGGCGCAAGAACTACCCCGTACGCTGTTCCAGTTGCGGCCGCATCGCCTGCCAGCGCTGTTCCCTCAACCTTGAGGGCGACAGCCGTTGCGCCACCTGCGTTGTCCTGGCCACGCGCACAACAGCTCTGCCGCGCCGCTCCCGCGACCAGAAGCGCCGGGAGATTGCAAACTACCGGAGAAAGTTCCTGCGCACCTGCAGGCTGTTGTCCGCCATATTTCCCGGGGGCGGCCAGATCTGGTCAGGGAGACCCCTGCTGGGGGCAACGCTCCTGACCATGGCGAGTTGTGGTCTGGTCGCGGCGCTGTTTTACAAGTTGCTGCCGGTGGCCACCTACACGCCTGTCTCCAGCGGCCCTCATCTGGTGCTCACCGCCGGTCTCTCCTGCCTGTCGCTGGCCTGGTTGCTGGGCTGGCTGTTGCCCTCCCGTCGTGGGGCCACATCCCGCACCGGAAAGGGCTGACATCATGGCGCTGCAGGGCACCCTCCGCGACTTCTCCCTGGCAGACATTCTGCAGCTCATCGGGCTGCAGAGAAAGACCGGCATCCTGCGCATCAGCGGCAACGAAGATACGGTCTCGGTGTTCTTCGAAAAAGGAAAGATCGTCGGAGCGGAGTCGGAAAAAAAACGGATGGAAGATCGCCTGGGAAATGTTCTTCTGAAAACGGACAAGCTGACCCAGAACCAACTCAACAGGATTCTCGCCCTGCAGCGGGAAACCGGGCGGCGGATCGGCGACCTCCTCATTCAGGAGGAAATTCTTTCCAGCGATGATCTGGGACGCGCCCTGGTCCTGCAGGTGACGCAGATCATCTACAGGCTCTTCCGCTGGTCCAAGGGGGAGTTCCGTTTTGCGCAGACCACCGCCGTGGAGACTGAGCGCAATTCTTTCCATCCCATCGCTGTGGATAGCATTCTCATGGAGGGGATGCGTATTCTGGACGAGTGGCCTCTCATTGAACGCCGGGTGCGCTCCTTCCAGATGGTGCTGGTGCCAACGGAGCCGGATCGTGAGATTCGAGCCGAGGAAGCCAGCGGCAGCTTCATAGATGAATCCGAACTGGATGACGCCCTGGGTGACATCGGTGGCGAGCAGGAGCCGGAAGAGCCTCAGGAAACCGCAACCGGCCTGCCGGAAGTGGTCACGGTCTCGGCCAATGAGTTGCGTGTCTATGTCCTTCTGGATGGTCGGCGCAGCGTCCAGGAGATCATCGACCGCAGTGATTTGGGTGACTTCGAGACGTGCAAGGCCCTCTTCGGATTGATGGAGACAGATCTGATCGGGGAAGTAGAAGCCGTCCAGGACCGACCCAGCCAATCGCCCGTATACCGGGAGTTCCTGGACCGGACCCTGACGGCCGCGGCCGCGCTTCTGGGCTCAGCCCTGCTACTGGCCGGGTCCTGGCACCATCTCCAGACCTTTCCCGGGGCGGCCCTGGCGCCCTACGGCGCCATCACCGAGACCGTGGAGACCCTGCGCCTCTCCGCCAGCCAGAGCCGCCTGGCACGGCTGGAATTCGGCGTGCGCCTGTTCGCCCTCCACAGCTCCAAGTACCCGGAAACTCTGGGTGATCTGGCGGCGATGGGTCTGATCGTGCCGGCGGAACTGGAGGACCCCTGGGGACGCCCGTACGATTACATCCTCACCCGGCGCAGCTATCAGATTCGCGGCGCGGACGGAAGCGGCAATCACAGGCCCGAATTGATCCTCACAGGGCGCATTGAATCCCAGCCGACCTCACCGTCCGCGTTCTCCTCCCTGCGCTGACTACAGGCATGGCTGGAGCGGGTGTAAACCAAAGTATATCAATAACTTACACCGTTTTTGACCCGCCTGCACTCAAATCTTATACTCCCGGTGATCCAAAAAATCAAAACTCTGGGAGATAATCAATGGCAAAGATAATCGGAATCGACCTGGGGACCACCAATTCGGTGGTCTCCGTCATGGAGGGGGGTAAGCCCACTGTGATCCCCAACCCCGAGGGCAGCCGCACCACACCGTCCGTGGTCGCCTTCAATGACAAGGGGGAACGCATGGTGGGGCAGGTGGCCAAGCGCCAGGCCGTCACCAACCCCGAAAATACCGTCTTCTCCATCAAGCGCTTCATGGGCCATAAATACAGTGAACTGGCCGAGGATCGCAAACGTGTCCCCTACAAAGTGATCAGCGCCGAGAACGGCGACGCATGGGTCGAACTCTGTGGCAAGAAAATGGCCCCCCCTGAGATCTCCGCCATGATCCTCCAGAAGATGAAAGAGGCCGCCGAGGCTTACCTGGGAGAGAAAGTCAACAAGGCGGTGATCACCGTGCCGGCTTATTTCAACGACAGCCAGCGCCAGGCCACCAAGGATGCCGGACGTATCGCCGGGCTCGAAGTGGAGCGCATCGTCAATGAGCCCACTGCCGCCGCCCTTGCTTATGGCCTGGAGAAAAAAGACGATCATATGATCGCGGTGTTCGACTTTGGTGGCGGCACCTTCGACATCTCCATCCTTGAGGTCGGCGAGGGCGTAGTGGAAGTGAAGGCCACCAATGGGGATACCCATCTGGGTGGTGATGACATCGATGAGGTCATCATCGACTGGATCATCCAAGAATTCAAAAAGGATCAAGGGATCGATCTCAGCAAAGACAAGATGGCCCTGCAGCGTCTCAAGGAAGCCGCCGAAAAGGCCAAGATGGAGCTCTCCAGCACGCAGGAGACCGAGGTCAACCTGCCGTTCATCACCGCCGACGCCGCGGGCCCCAAGCACCTGACCCTGAAACTGACGCGGGCGCGGTTCGAGAAACTCTCTGAGCCGATCCTGCAGCGTACCCTGGAGCCCTGCCGCAAGGCCATTGCTGATTCCGGACTGTCCACGGATCAGATCCACGAGGTGGTTCTGGTGGGCGGCTCCACACGCATTCCCCGGGTGCAGGCCCTGGTCGAGGAAGTGTTCGGCCGGAAACCTCACCAGGGCGTCAATCCTGATGAAGTGGTGGCAATTGGCGCCGCCGTGCAGGCAGGTGTCCTTTCAGGTGATGTGAAAGACATGCTCCTGCTGGACGTGACACCCCTCTCCCTGGGGATCGAAACCCTGGGGGGCGTCTTCACAAACCTCATCAGCCGCAACACCACGATTCCCAGCCGGAAGAGCGAGACCTTTTCCACCGCCGCCGACAATCAGACCTCGGTGGAGGTCCACGTGGTGCAGGGCGAGAGGGAAATGGCGGCGGACAATCGCACCCTGGGCAAATTCCACCTCATGGGCATCCCGACTGCACCACGGGGAATGCCACAGATCGAGGTGACATTCGATATCGACGCCAACGGTATCGTGAATGTCTCGGCCAAGGACAAGGGCACCGGCAAGGAACAGTCCATCACCATCACAGCTTCATCGGGTCTGGACAAGGACGAGATCGAAAGCATGGTCAAGGATGCTGATGTGCACGCCGATGACGACAAGAAACGCCGCCGGGAGGTGGAACTCCGCAACCGGGCCGAGCAGGAAGCCTACCAGGCGGAGAAACTTCTGGACGACAACAAGGAGAAGATCTCCGACGAGCAGGGCAAGCCCGTGCGGGAGGCCATCGAGAGCATGCGCAAAGCACTGGAAAGCGATGATATGGACGCCATCGGCAAGGCTCAAGAGCAACTCACCCAGAGCCAGTACGCAGTGGCACAGATCCTGTATCAGACCGACGCGGAGCAGACGCCGCCTCCAGCGGGAGACTCCCGGGAAGCGGCAAGTGAACCCGGCGAGGGCCAAGTCATCGACGCCGAATATGAAGACGTAAAATGAACGGAGGAATCCATGCTGCATGGTAGCCCGGACACATTTGAACGCCTGTCTCTTCTCAAGGATCGCATCACCAGGTTGTTCGAAGCGGCATCAACTCGCGCTGAATTCAGCGCCAGCGACGGCGAAGGCAGCAGCTGGAGTCCCCTGGTGGATCTCTATGAGACCCCTGAGCAAGTGGTCCTGGTTGCCGAGGTCCCGGGCCTGTCCATGAAGGACCTGGACGTGGTGGTCACCGACTCAACTTTGACCGTCAAGGGAACGGGAGGGCCACAGCCTGGTGGCAACGACGTGGTGCATCATCGCGTGGAGCGGTCCCATGGAGCGTTTTCACGAACCTTCGATCTTTCCGCTGCCGTTGATCGGGACAAGGTCACGGCGGACTATCGGCAGGGTCTGCTCAAGGTGGTTCTGCCCAAGCGCCGCCGGGGCAAGCCACGGAGCGTTCAGGTCCAGACATCTTGAAATGACTACCGCCAGCCCTTACGAGCTCCTGGGTGTCAAGCGGGATGCATCGCCGCAGGCGATACGCAAGGCCTATAAAGGCCTGGCACGAAAGCATCATCCCGATGTCAATCCCGGTGACAAGGCCGCCGAGGAGCGGTTCAAGGGAATCACGGAGGCCTACGGGATCCTCTCGGACCCTGAAAAGAGGAGGGCCTATGACCAGTTCGGTGCTGCCGGCCGGGGTCAGGGCCCTGTGGGTTGGAATCCTTCGGACTTTGCCGCCGGCGCCACCTTCCAGGGCAATCTGGGAGATCTGTTTTCGCAGATCTTCGGACGGAATGCTCCAACAGCCCGGCGAGAG
>JAPUKF010000062.1 GCA_027295805.1 Acidobacteriota bacterium
GGAGAGGAGAAACGGCCGGGTCACCGCGAAGGACCTCATGCTGCGGGCCTCGTGGGGCAGGACCATGATGGTGTAGATCTTGGGGGCGCGCACTGAGATGACTCCTGTCTGTATGAGATGAAGAGCCGGCTAGCGGAATGAACCGGCTGGCGCCCGGACATGCTGTCTGGCGCCGTGAATTTTAGGAATGCAGCATACTCCTGTCAAGGAAATGGCCCTTCCGGAGCATCCGGCGGCGCCATGGTAAAGTTGGGCCCGTGGCCACGGCCTTGCAAGACCGCCTGGGACAAATGCTCGTGGTCGGCCTCTCGGGCCCTGAACTGGATGCCCCGGCCCGCGACCTCCTGACCACCATCCGACCGGGCGGAGTCGTTCTTTTTCGCCGTAATCTCGCAGGTCCCCGGCAGACGGCCGAATTCTGCCGGGCCATCAGACGGCTCCTGGAGCCGCCCCCGTTTCTGGTGATCGACCAGGAAGGGGGCCGCGTGAGCCGCCTGACACCGCCCTTTCCCGACCTGCCGCCGGCGGCCCGGCTGGGCCGCCTGGAGATGGTTTCCATCGCCCGCTGGTTCGGGGCCCTGACCGGCCGTGGCCTGCGCTGCCTCGGCTTTCAAGCCGACTACGCCCCGGTGGTGGATCTCTCCCGGGAAGGAGATGAAGACGGCATCGGCGACCGCTCCTTTTCAGCGGACCCCGACGCCGCCGCCGCCCGTGCCGGCGCTTTTCTGGCCGGTCTGGAAGAGGCTGGCGTTCTTGGCTGCCTGAAGCACTTTCCCGGGCTGGGCGGCGCCCCTGGAGATACCCACCAGCTCCTGCCTCGGATGACGCCAGACGAGGAAGCCCGGCGCCGCGCCCTCCGCCCCTACAACCTGCTCAAGGGTGTGGCTCCCATGGTCATGATCGCCCACGCCCACTATCCGGATCTTTCGGGAGAAGCCCCGCTGCCCGCCAGTCTGGACCGCCGGATTGTCCATGGCCTCCTGCGTGAAACCATGGCGTATGCCGGGGTGATTGTCTCCGACGATCTGGAGATGGGAGCCGTCGCCGGACGGGGCGGCATGGATGAACTAGCGCTGGCGGCGGCCGCCGCCGGCTGCGATCAGGTCCTGGTCTGCCAGCGGCCGGAGAAGATTCATGCCGCCTGGGAGGGCCTGCGCCGCGGGGCTGCCGGCGGCGACCTGGACAGCCGTGAACTGGAGGCTGCCCTCGGGCGCATCACCACTCTCAAGGCTCACTCCGCCATGACCCGTGGGGAGGAATCGTTCGAGCCTGAAGAGCTGGAGATTGTCGTCAAGGAGATGCGCACTCTCACCCGGGAGGTCGAGAACGCCATCAGCCGCCAATCAAGCGGGCAGATCTGAGCCGGTCAGGCGCCGGTAGATTTCCAGGTAACGCCGACGAGCACCCTCCACGACGTCCGCCGGCAGAGGCGGCGCCGGCGGCCTCTTGTCCCAGTCGGTCTGCTCCAGGTGATCCCGCACATACTGCTTATCGTACGAAGGCGGCGAACTGCCCGGCGCGTGGGTGGCCGTCTCCCAAAAACGAGAGGAGTCGGGAGTCAGAACCTCATCGCCCAGGACAATGGAGCCCTCATGCCGGCCAAACTCGAACTTGGTGTCGGCCAGGAGAATGCCGCAGGCGGCGGCGTGCTCGACTCCCCGCCGGTAGATGGCCTCGGACAGTTCCCGCAACCGGACGGCATCAGCCTCGCCAACCATCTCGACCATGCGGGCGAACGGAATATTCTCATCGTGACCGGTTTCGGCCTTGGTGGCCGGCGTGAAGATCACTTCCGGGAGGCGGTCCGCCTGGCGCAGATCTTCAGGAAGAGAGATCCCGCACACCGTCCCCTTCTGCTGGTACTCCTTCCAGCCGGAGCCGGCCAGGTAACCACGCACGACGCATTCCACCGGGAACATCTCGAGCTTCTTCACCAGCATGGAACGGCCACGCAGAATGTGATCATAAGGGCGCAAGGCGGCAGGATACTCTTCCACATCGGCGGTCACGACATGGTTGGGAACCAGGTCGGCCATCATGCGGAACCAGAACAGCGAGATGCCGGTCAGGACCCGCCCCTTGTCGGGGATTCCGTTGGGCAGGACGCAATCGAAGGCCGAGATCCGGTCGCTGGCGATGAACAGCAGTTCCTGCCCAACGTCGTAAATATCCCGCACTTTGCCGCGGGCCAGCAGGGGGATGCCATCCAGTCGGGTTTCCAGCACGACCATAGGGTTTCTCCGGGGGAAATGGACCTTCTCGGGGCCGCGGGACGAGGCCACGACGGCGGCCAGTCTATCAAATACACGGTGGCGCAGGGCTGCTAGAATATGGGGTTCCCATGGCCCGCATCCCTCAAAAGCCAGAGCCCGCGGTTCTCCTGCACGAGAATGTCACCCTCATGGAAATGGATCGTCCCGGGCAGATGGAGGAACTGCGGGCCCTGCCGGCGTTCCGTGCGGCCCTGGTCAAGGTTCTGGATCCTTGCACGGTGGTTCTGGACGGCCGCCACCTGTCCGAACTCATGGCCAGCCTCAGGAAGCACGGCCACCACCCTCGCATCCTGTCCGAAGACATGGGGGAGTAAGGGGCATGCCCTCCGAGTCCGCTGAACTCTTCCTGGACGGCTATAGCACCGAGAGCCTAAAAGTGATGGCACGCCGACGGGGCTGGCGCGATGCCACCAGCGCCGGCAAAGTGGCTCTCATCGCCTTTCTCAAGGACAGGCTGTTCTCCCGGTCGGCCAACCACTGCCTCATCCGCTCCCTGCCGCCGCGCCAGCAGCACCTGCTGGCCGCTCTGAAGGCGCGTGGCGGCAAGGCGGACCTGGTGACCTTATCGGCAACGGCCAGCGGTGACAGCGCCGAAGTGGCGACCGACCTGCGTGACCTGGTGGAACTGGGCCTCATGCTCTACCCCCCGCGCGCGGAGAAAGGGCGCAAGCATCGCCTGGGTCAATGTCCACGGGTCTGGCTGGATCCCACCGCCGCCGACGCCCTGGCCCCTGCCAGCGCCGAGTGTGGCCGACCGAAGCTGCTGGCAACGCCCCCCGCGGAGATCCATGAAGCCTTCCCGGGCCTCCTCCTGGCCGACATGGTTCTGGTTCTCAACAGCCTGGCCGGCAACCAGGTGCCGCCACCAACGGAAGGCTTGCGCGGTGGCCGTCCCTGGCGCGAGATCGCCACGCGCCTCCTGGTGCCTCCGGAAGAATCGGGGAACCGGGATCTCCTGCCTCCGCGGCTGGCCTTCATCTACGCCCTCCTGGTGGAGATGAATCTGGTCCGCGTTCGTTCCGGCTTCCTGGTGGCAGCGCCGGAAGCCGGGCCCCTCTTCCACGGCGACCGTGCCACTCTGCACAGAGCGGCCTTTTCGGCCTGGCAGAAGACCCAGATCTGGAATGAGTTCCAGCGCATCAGCGAACTCCTGCCGCGCCCCATCCCCGACGAAGCCCTGGGACTGCACACGCCTTCCACCGGCAAGGTATCCCGCGCCCGCGGCAAAGTCCTGACCGTTCTCAAGCGCTTCGCGCCCGCCCACTGGTACGCCTTTTCCTCCCTTGAGCGGGAACTCAAGGTTCACAACCCCGATTTTCTCATCCAGCGTGGAGATGACGGCAGACATGGCGGCACGACCTACCGAGGATTCGGGCAACGGGGCCGGGACAACACTGTCCTGCCCCTGAATCTGATGGAAGACTGGGATCGAGTGGAAGGACGCTTTCTGGCCCGCCTGCTGCTGGAGTCGCTTCACTGGCTGGGGATGGTCCGGCTCGGCTACCAGCTGCCACGGGATGGAGATGCGAGCCGGGTGGATGCTTTCGCCCTGACAACGGCGGGGGCCTACCTCCTTGGCCTGGCCACCGGTTATCCCGACGGCCGGGCCGAGAGTGTACCCCTCCTGGTGCAACCCGATTTCAGCATCCTCTGCCTGGCGCCGGCACCTGACACCGGCATGCTCCACGACCTGTGCGCGTTCGCCGACTACCAAGGCGGCGACCGGGTTGCGCGTTTTATCCTGTCCCGGGAATCGGTGCAGCGAGGATGTCACCAGGGCTGGTCGGCAGATTCCATCACCCGCATCCTCACCGACGCCACCGCTGGAACGCTGCCCCAGAATATCGCCGCCAGCATCCAGGAGTGGGAGGATGCCTTCCGCCGGTTTCGCATCATCAGGGGCGTGGCGCTGGTGGAAGACCCCCACGGCCTCATGTCCGCGTCACCCCATGCGGCGGCACTCGATAAAGCAGCAGGTGGCCAACTGGCGCCGGCTCTCCGCCGCGTTCCCAGGGGTGGCAAGTCCACCTTGAACGCCGCCCTTCGCAAGGCGCGCATTCCGGTCCGCCACCTCGATTACGCGGCCGGCCCGGGGCGGGTCCTGACCTTCGACAAAGGGAATGGCATCACCTGCTCACCCCGGGGCGATGACTGGCTGACACGCAGCCTGCTGGAGCGCATTGCCCGGCCGGTGGCTGGGGAATCGGGGCGCTGGCGCCTGGATCCCCGGCGCGTGAGCGCCGCGGCGGCGGACGGGGTCAGCGCCGACGAGATAGTGCGCGCCCTGGGCGAACGCAGCCGCGGCACAGGACCCGAGATCAGGCTGGCCATCACCGCCTGGTCGCGGCAGGCCGCCGGCGTCTCGGTCGCCAGGCTCAGTCTCTTCACCTGCCAGGACCAGGAACTGCGCGAAATGATTCTTGCCGTCCCGGAACTAGCCGCCGAGATGGCGGAACAGATCGCCGACGACACCTTCGTGGTGCGCGCCGGACGCATGACGGCACTGCGCCAGGCCCTCAAGGCACGGGGAGTGCGTCTGCGCCACAACGGTTCGCTGCGAGACCGGACGACTCCCAGCGACACGGCCACGAGCCGTACCGGCGGTACCGACCCCCTGCCGTTCCGATGGCGTCGCGGAACCAAGGGGTCGGCTTCCGCGGCAGCCTCCTCGGCCCAACTCCGGTTCCTGCTCCTGCGTGCCATCCAGGCGCGGCGCAAGGTGCGCGTCGAGATGCGCCGCGATGGAGAGGCGCTCTATCGCAGCCGTCAACTGGCGCCCCTTGTTCTGGATGGTTCGGTCCTCACGGCCGCCTGCCTGGAGAACGGCGGACGCTGGACTTTTCATCTGGACCAGATCCGCTCGGTGGAGCTGCTGGCGGGACGTTTTACCACCTGATCCATCCCGTCGAAGCCTCAGCCGGCCGCTGGCATTCGCCTCCGGCGTCCCTATATTCATAAAGAGGGAATGACGGATTCAGCAGGGACCGGAGAGGGACAAGATTGGGCCAGCCCGCCACAACTCGCCACCCGCCCCGGGTCGGTCCGAACGGGCTGATCCTCCTGGCCCTCCTGCTCATCCTTGGCGCCGCGCCCCACGGCGGTGACGACGGTCCCTCGGTCCTCGATGAGATCCGTTCCCGGGGCATCCTTGTGGCCGGGGTGAGCCGCGATACGCCCCCCTTCTGCCGGCTCGGCAGCGACGGCCGGCCCCTGGGCTTCGACGTGGATCTCATCTCCGGCCTGGGCCAACATCTGGGCGTGAAGATCCGGTACGTGCCCCTGGCCGGAGCGGCCCGCATCACCGCCGTGCAGACCGGGCGCGTGCAGATCACCGCAGCCACCCTCACACCCAATGAAGTGCACAACCGCCTGGTCGATTTCTCCAACGCCTATCTCCGTGATGCCCAGAGACTTCTGGTGCGCCGGGACAGCGACATCCGCGGGCCTGAGTCTCTCTCCGGCCTGCGCGTGGGTATGGCGCGGGGCTCCACCACCGAGACCATCCTGCGGCACGTAGCCCCGGATGCCATCCAGGTGACCTTCGGCACCAGCCGGGAGGCCCTCCCCGCCCTGGTCACCGGTCGCATCGACGCGATTGCCTCCGACACGTCGATCCTGGAGGGCTTGCGCGGCCTGCTGGGCAACCCGGACCGCCTGCGCATCGAAGGCGCCCCTCTCTCCCAGGAATCGTACGCCATGGCCCTGCCCAAGGGTGACCAGCGCTGGCAAGATCTCGTCAACGACTACCTGCGACAGGTGAAAACCGATGGCCGCTGGGAGGAGATGGCCCGTCTCTGGTTCGGTGAACAAGGCGCGCTCCCCTTCCCCGCCGGCTTCCGGCCGGTCCATGAGAGCGGCCGGTGAACTTCATGGGACGACTGCGCGGACTGCGAACCCGCATCGTTCTCGCCCTAGGCGGGATTCTCTTCTTCTTCGCGGCCATGGCCGCCGCCCTTCTCATGGTGGAAGAGCGCAGAGATCTTCTGCACGGGATGGAACGCAACGGCCGACTCTACGCCCGCTATGCCACCGAACAGCTTTACGACTCCTATGCCACGGCCTTCATCTTCGAGGGCGATGGAAGCAGGCAGGCCCTGGCCACCCGCCTGGCTGAAGTGATGTCCATCAACCCGGACCTTGCGGCCGTGGCCCTTACCGATCCCGAGGGTCAACTTCTCTTCCGGGCCGAGAACGGCCAGGTGACGGCAACGCTGACAGCCGATCCTGAATTGAGCTCCTGGGTCAGGGCGCTCCTGGCCAGCCAGGGGGATGACTCCGTGCCTGACTCCCGCGAAGTCAAGGTGAACGGCCGACCGACCCTGCGCGTGCTGCGCATCTACGATCCAGGAGGCTTGGTCCTGGCCGTGGCCGTCTACGACTTGAGCATGGCCTCCCTGGAGGCTCATCTGCGCGGCATGTGGGTGGGCGTCCTGGCCTGGACCCTGCTCTTTTTCGTGCTCCTGGGGGCGGCTCTTTCTCTCATCGTCTCCCGCGCGGTGCTGCGTCCTGTGACCCTCCTGTCAGCGGCGGCGCAGGCCCTGGGGCGCGGGTTCCTGGATGTCCGCGTCTCTCTGCCGGCCGGTAGCGCCGAGATGAGAGTACTGGGCGAGGCCTTCGACAGCATGGCTCGGGACCTGAAAGGAACCGTCGCCAAGTTGTCTGGTCTGGGCGACCAGGTTTCCAGCGCTTCCGCGGTCATCATGGACCTGGGACATGAAATGACCAGCACCACATCTCGCCAGGTGGCTGAAACCCGGCGCACCGGCGAAGGCCTTCATCGCATGACGGTGGCATCCCGGGAGGTCTCCAGCCGGGCGGAGAAGGCGTCCCAGTTGAATGAAGGTGTGCAGCAATCCCTGGAAGAAATGACCGTCAGCACCGAGGAAATTGCCCGCTCGGCGGGGGCGCTGAATGAATGCGTCGATCGCACTCACGATTCGGTCCTGGAGATCAATGCACGCACGGGAGACCTGGGGAAGTCCGCGGAAGCGCTGCAGAAACTCGCCAATGATGCCGCCTCTTCCATCACCGAGATGCTGGCATCCATCGACCGGGTCAGGGCCGATGCCAAGCGCAGCCAGCAACATGCCGACTCCGCCCACCAGGAAGCCGTCTCCATCGGCACCGCGACCGTGGAGGAGGCTCTGGCAGGTGTCGACCGCCTGCGGGAAATCGTGGACCGGGCTGTGGGAATCATCGAAAAATTGTCGCAGCGCTCCGCCGAGGTGGGCCGGATCACGACATTTATCGATGAAGTGACGGCTCGCACCAACCTCCTGGGAATCAATGCCTCCATCATGGCAGCCCAGGCCGGCGAGCATGGCGCTGGCTTTGCGGTGGTTGCCGACGAGATTAAGTCACTGTCGATCCAGATCGCAGGTTCCACCCGGGATATGAGCCGCCGATTGGATTCCATGGGCCAGGAAGCGGCTTCCGCCGTACAGGTCATTCGCGAGGGCAGCGCCAGCGCCGCCGAGAGCGTGCGCCTTTCCGCCGGGCTCCGCAGTGCTCTGAGCAAGATCGTGGAACACTCGGCCGAAACCGGGCGCATGCTGGCTGCCATCACCGAAACCACCGAGAACCAGAGTGCCGGCACCGACCGGCTGCGCCAGATGGCCGAGCAGGTCACGGCCATGGCCCGGGAAACCGTGGCCGCCACCCGCAGTCAGAAGGCCTTCTCGGCGCGTATCATCGATGCGGCCGACAGCATGCGATCCCTGGCAGAGCAGGTGACCCGTTCCACCCAGGAGCACTCCCTCAATGCCCGCCAGGTGGCAGCGGCCATGGGCGAACTGGGTCAGGGTATCAACACCATCGCAACCGCTGCCCAGGAGCAACTTCAGGAGGTCGAACCGGTGGACGCCGCTCTGGCCACTATTCTCGCCAGCGCCAGGGAAAACCGGGAGCGGGCCACCACCATGTCCGAGACCCTCACATCTCTCTCTGCGCGCGCCGACACCATGCGCGCCGAGCTCAGCCGGTTCCGCTTTCGTGGTTCACCCGGCGAGATCACCACGCCCGTCGTGGACCAGATGGCCAGCGACGATGGTGAAGGTGACGCTGCCGCGACAACGCCAGCCGTTGAAGGGCGTATTGCGGGACAGTGAACGGAAGCGACGCGCCTCCACGGTGAAGGGGCGGTCGGGGTCCAGGACCGTGACATCGGCCAGGCTATCCACTGCCAGGCTGCCCTGACCCTCCAGATTCAGGATCCTTGACGGCGCCGCCGTCAAAGCCTCCACCAGGCGGGCCGGGGCGAGAAGACCGGTGGCCACCAGCCTGTCCATGAGCACGGGGATGGCCGATTCGAGACCGATGACGCCGTTGGGTGCGGCATTGAATTCGACGTTTTTGAATTCGCGGGCGTGGGGAGCGTGATCCGTGGCGATGGCATCGATGGTACCGTCGACCAGACCCGCCACGCAGGCGACCCGATCCACTTCGGTGCGCAGGGGCGGGTTCATGCGGAAATCGGTGTCATAACCGCGCACGGCTTCCTCGGTCAGCAGGAGATGATGAGGTGTGACTTCGGCGGTGACCCGCACGCCGGCCTCCTTGCCGCGCCGTACGGACTCGATGGCGCCCCGGGTGGAGATATGAGCGATATGCACCCGCCCGCCGGTAAGACCGGCCAGACGGATATTGCGATCCACCATCACTTCTTCGGCCTCGTCAGGCATGCCCCGCAGCCCCAGGGCCGTGGAGACAATTCCTTCGTTCATGACGGCTTCCGCGGCCAGAGTCGGCTCTTCACAATGGTCGATGATGGGCACACCGAAGACACTGGAGTACTCCAGGGCCCGCCGCATGACCTGAGCCGAGGCAACAGGCTTGCCGTCATCGGAGAAAGCCACACAACCCGCCTCCACCTGGTTGCCCATCTCGGTCAATTCCACACCTGACATCCCTTTGCTGACACAACCGATAGGATGGACACGCGCCACCCCCTCCCGAGCCGCCTGGGCCAGCATGAAACGGGTCACCGACTGATCATCATTCACCGGCGAGGTGTTGGGCATGGCCGCCACCGCGGTGAAGCCGCCGGCAACGGCCGCCCGGGTCCCCGTGGCGATGGTCTCGGCGTCCTCACCTCCCGGCTCACGCAGGTGGACGTGCATGTCGATGAAGCCGGGGGCCACCCACTTGCCGGAGACGTCCAGAACCCGGGCATCCGGTGCATGCAGATCCGGCGCGAGGGCCTTGATGCGGCCCTCCGCAAGCAGAAGATCATGGTTTTCATGCCTGCCACTGGCCGGATCCAGGAGGCAACCACCCTTTAGGAGCAAGGGTTGAGAGGGTTCATCAGGAAGCTTCATGGGCATCCCAGTTTCTTGCCAGAAGGTAGAGAACCGCCATGCGGATGGCCACCCCGTTGGCGACCTGCTCCAGAATCACCGAGCGCTGATCATCCGCCACGTCATCCGCGATCTCCACACCCCGGTTGATGGGACCCGGATGCATGATCAGGGCCTCGGGGTGGGCCAGGCTCAGGCGCCGTCGGTCCAGGCCGTAGAGGCGCGTATATTCACGCAACGACGGCAGGGCCAGGCGCGATTGCCGCTCCCGTTGGATGCGCAGCATCATGATCACGTCCACCCCCTCAAGAGCTTTTTCCATGCTGAGCTCCACTCTTGCGCCGAGGCACTCCACATGGGGCGGTATCATGGTCGCCGGACCGCAGAAGGTCACCCGGGCACCCATGGTGGCCAGAAGGTAGGCGTTGGAACGTGCGACCCGGGAGTGAGTGATGTCGCCCACGATGGCCACGTTGAGGCCCGCCAGTTTCTTTTTATGCCGGCGCATGGTGAATGCGTCCAGCAGCGCCTGGGTGGGGTGCTCATGCATGCCATCTCCGGCGTTGATGATGCTGGCGCGGCAGCGGTCCGCCAGGAACCGCGCGGCACCCGAGGCGCCATGGCGAATCACGATGAAAGTGGGCTCCATGGCCTCCAGGGTGCGTGCCGTGTCCAGCAGGGTCTCCCCCTTGGAGACGGAGGACCCGGAGGCGCTGAAGTTCACGATATCGGCTGAGAGGCGTTTTTCGGCAATCTCGAAACTGGAACGGGTGCGGGTTGACGGCTCATAGAAGAAATTGACCACCGTCTTGCCCCGCAGGGTCGGCACCTTCTTGATCTCCCGCTGGCCGATCTCCACCATGGACTCGGCCGTATCAAGGATGAGAGTGATCTCCTCGCTTGTGAGACCTTCCGTGCCAAGAAGATGGCGATCGCCCAGATCCACCATCAGGGTTCGTCCCGCTTGGGCACGGCCCGCTCACCCAGTTCAACCCGGTCCGCGCCATCCTCTTCCCGGACCAGGACGCGCACGTACTGGTCGGTCTGGGTCGGCACGGCCATGCCGACGAAGTCGGCCTGAATGGGCACCTCCCGCAGGCCCCTGTCCACCAGAACCGCAAGCTGGATGGCCGTGGGGCGGCCTAGATCGGTGAGGGCATCCAGCGCCGCGCGGATGGTTCGCCCCGTGTAGAGAACATCGTCCACAAGCACCAGCCGGCGCCCGCCGACAGGGAAAGAAATCTCCGTCTTGCGCAGAACCGGGTGGTCAGCCACCATGGACAGGTCGTCGCGGTAAAGATTGATATCCAGGATACCGAAATCGACCTCGCTCTCATCGATCCCCTGAAGCTTGTCCCGCAGACGGGCAGCCAGGTGGACACCGCGGGTGCGGATCCCGACAACCGCCAGAGGTTCGCTTTCCTGTTCGCGGATTTCAGCGGCCATGCGCGCCAGCGTCCGGTCCATCTTCCCGGCGTCCATGAGAATACGTGGTTTGGCAGTCACCGATGAGCTCCTCGGGGCAAAAAAAAACCCCTTTCGGGGTGGGTGGTCTGACCCGTCGCCCCTGAAGGGCCGCCGTTGCGGGCGCCTCCGCCGCACCGATGCGGAATCCTACCACACCGCGGGCGGCGGCACGACCGTCACCGTCTCCCACGAGGGCACAGCAGAGATGGCGTGGCCATCCGCAAAGGAATCTGAGGCGAATCGCGGCAGCGGCTGCCCGTCCATGTCCCGGCCCACCGGCAGATCGAGAATGTAAAGAAGAGTCGGCAGCACATCCACCGCCCGTGCCCTTTCCAGGCGCCCCCCTTCCCGGAAGCCCGGGCCTGCGGCCAGCAGGATTCCCGGCGGGCCGTCGCGATCTGTGCCGGTGTCATGCCACTGACCGCTGAGAGCATTGCGCACGCGCGTCATGACAGCCACCGGCTCGAGGCCGTAGGGGCTCACCACCAGAATCCTCGCCTGGCTTCCTGCCGCCTCCACAAGGACGCCGAGCCACGCATCCAGAAAGCGATAGTACTCCGGCAGAACGGCCCCGAAGTGATCCAGTTCATCGGCGGTGACATTGCCGAATCGATCCGGGCGCTGGTAGCGCAGAAAGGCCCTGCCGATCCTGTCCAGGCCCGTGAAGCGCACCATGAGGGCCCAGGGCGGGCCGTCTCCGCCTGCGGCCAGGGCCGCCAGAACACTGCGCCCCGTCACCAGGTCCGTGGCAAGAGCCCTGCTCAGAACCGTGGCCAGCGGCGGGCCCCCGGGAACGCCCCGGGCCACGTCCAGGTGATGACGGAGAGCTTTCACATGCACCGCGACCTGGCTCGGCAGGGCCGCCACCCCAGTCCCGGTCAGCGGCGGACTCGTGGCCGGCTGGCCGGGCCAGCCCATATCCACGACCCGGTACCCGCAACGAGCCAGGATCTCAGCGCCGGTCACCACGCCGGGTACCGTCCTGCCGCCAGGCTCCAGGCGCAGGAGGCCCAGAGCCGCCGGCAGTTCGACCAGAAGGCCGGCCGGCGGCAGGTGAAAGACCGGCTCGCCTCCCAGGGGAAGCAGGCGTTGCTCACCGATGACCCCGTGGGCGGCGGGGCTGAGTCCGGTGCGTACGCTGGCCCAGGCGGCCGCGGGCCGCGGCGGTCGGGGTGCCCGCAGCGGCGCTGAACTGCCGAGGCGGAGAAGCGCGCTGAAGTGGGGCAGGCGTCCATCGGCCACCATGGGCAGGAAGTCGCCCGGTGAAGCCCCTTCCAGGCCCAGAAGAAGAACCCCCCCGATGGGCGAGGATGGTTGAATCTCCGAGGCTGAGCGAGGCGGGTCCATGGGACGGTAGCGATCGCGGATGGCGAACATGCCCGAGGTGAGAAGCAGCATGCCCACCACCGCCGCCACCGGGCGCGGCCGCCGCCGACCCAGGCCGCGCCAGAGGGCATCCGTCACCAGGAGCAAGGTCACCACGGCCAGCAGAACCGTCCCCCCCTGCAGATGGCGAATCATGGCCGCCGGCAGGTAATCGCGGGTATAGCGCAGGTTAAGGGCATAGAGCAGGGTCAGGACACAGAGGTCGGCCACCAGGAAACGCCAGAACGGGCGGAAACCGATCCACGGGACGCGCACACGAAAGGCGGCAAAGAGGCGCACAAGGCCGGCCAGAAGGGCCCACATGAGGCCGCTGGCCGGGGCGTAAAAAAGAATGAGGGGCAGGGCCAGCGACAGGTAATGGCGCACCTTGAGAGAAACGTCGGCGTTGAGATAGAACGGCAGCAGGGCCAGCAACGCTGCCGCCCACGCCCCGGCCAGGGTTGCGTTGACGGCCATCCGTGCCAGGGTGGTGGGAAACCGTGGGGGGTGATGCGGACGTGGTGAAGAACTCATCCGGAAGCGAATCGTAGCACGGCCGGTTGCCGCCGGGGTTCGCTAGACGCTAACCTTGGCTCGATGATTTTCAGCGGGACCGTAGCCCTCCTTGAAAACCGCGACCTGGGTCACGACAACTTTCTGGCCGTTCTGGATGCGCCTGAGGTCGGCCAGTCCATGGAGCCGGCGCAGTTCGTCATGGTCCGGGCGGGTGAGGGAACCGATCCTCTCCTGGGTCGGCCTTATTCCGTGGCGCGCATCGGGGAAGGACCCAACGGCGTCACGATCCAGTTGATTTATAAAGTCGTCGGCCGCGGCACGGGCATCATGGCAGGCCTGCGAGCGGGGGCCGAACTGTCCGTGGTGGGACCCCTGGGGCAGCCATTCCCGCTCCCTGAAGACCCCCAGGTCCCTGTCTTCCTGGTTGCAGGCGGGATCGGAATCGCGCCATTTCCATTTCTCAGCGCGCGTCTCCTGGCGGCGGGATGTCACCCCCGGCTTCTCTATGGCGCCCGGAGCAGCGGCGACCTGGTGGGCCGCGACCTGTTCCCCCCCGGCATCGAGATGGAGGTCGCAACCGACGACGGTTCGGGGGGACATGCCGGGTTCGTCACCGAGCTCCTGGACCGGCACCTGGCGGCCCTCGATACGAGAACCCGTCAGCGGGCCATGGCCTATGTCTGCGGGCCGACACCCATGATGGCGGCCGCTGATGCCGTTCTCGCGCGCCATGAGAGCCGGGGCCATCTCTCACTTGAGGCATTCATGGGCTGTGGCTTTGGCGTCTGCCTCTCCTGCGTCGTGCCCTTGGTGGGGCAGGAAACCGGCTACGCCCGCATCTGCGTCGACGGGCCGACCTTCCCCGCCGGCAGCATCGACTGGCATCGGAGCCAGTCCCCGTGAGCGCCGTCGATCTCACGGTCAAACTGGGTCCTCTCACCCTGAAGAATCCGGTGGTCACGGCTTCCGGGACCTTCGGCTACGGCACCGAGTTCAGTCCGTTCCTCGATCTCTCCACTCTGGGTGGCATCGTGGTCAAAGGCCTCTCCCTGCGTCCCCGGCGGGGCAACGAGCCACCACGGATCTGGGAGACCCCTTCGGGGATGCTCAACGCCATTGGACTGCAGAATGTCGGCGTGGACGCCTTTCTGCAGGAGAAGCTCCCGGCCCTGCTCCCCTTCGACACGGCCGTTCTGGCCAATGTTTATGGTGAACGGGAAGAGGAATATGTCCAGGTCTGCGAGCGCCTGGACGGCGCCCGGGGCCTGGCCGGGATCGAGCTCAACGTCTCCTGTCCCAACACCGCCAAGGGCGGCATGGAATTCGGTGTCGACCCAATGATGCTGGAGCGACTGGTGGCCGCTGTACGCCGCGTCACCAGCCTGCCTCTCATCGTGAAGCTTTCTCCCAACGTCACCGATATCGGAGAACCGGCCCGCGCTGCCGTCGCCGGTGGTGCAGACATCCTGTCCCTGGTCAATACCTTCACAGGTATGGGAATCGATGCCGAGGGTCGGCGACCGGTGCTGAAGAACGTGGTGGGTGGACTTTCAGGACCCGCCATCAAGCCGCTGGCTCTCTACATGGTCCACCGGGTGGCCGCAGCCGTTGATGTGCCCATCATGGGCATGGGCGGGATCATGAACGCGGTGGACGCGGTGGAGTTTCTCCTGGCCGGGGCCAACGCCGTGCAGATCGGCACCAGCAATTTCTTGAATCCCGGCGGTGCCGCCACCATGGTGGGTGACCTGGCAGAATGGTGCTCCCGGCACCGGATCGGTGAGGTGCGGGAACTGACGGGCGGCTTGCGGACCTGAGGCCGTCTTCAGATTGACGACGGGAAGCGACGCTTGAGTTCAGCAAGTACGGCGTCGGCCCCTTCCACCAGGAGGGCGCCGGAAGGCCCGTACATCTGGAGGTAGGGCAGGTAAGTGAGTTCATACTGGCTCACCACCGGCGTATCCCAGTTGACGATGTTGATCTTGCGCAGGGCGATCTCGGCGTGGTTGCGGGTGTACTCATCCAGGACAGGGGTGATCTCCGCGCAGTTCACGCACCAGTCGGCATAGAAGTCGACAATTGTGTATTTACCCGGCGCCAGGTTCCGGCTGATCTCCACTCGCTCACCCATCATGGAGATCAATTTCACATCCCCGCTATAGCCGGCGCCTGCCTGCTCTTGGGACACCATGAACGACAGACCAAAAATCAGCACCGCCGCCGCGGCCACGCCGAACATCACCGCCACGGCGCGGGATCTGCTCACCGGCGGCGTTCCAGGCGCCTGTGGCGAACGTGTTTGTCCCTCATTCGTTGTCGTCATGGTGTTGAGTATACCATCCTCTCTGCGGTCACTTACCGACCCTGTGTTAGACTGAAGACGTGGATCCCCGCCTGATCGTGGCTCTGGATACAGCGGAGCGCCAGCAAGCCTTGGACCTGGTCGATACGCTCCTGCCGGTGGTGGGCACCTTCAAGATCGGCTTGCAGCTTTTCACGGCTCAGGGACCAGCGATAGTCAGGGAAATCGCCGCAACCGGCGCCGGCATCTTCCTGGATCTCAAGTTCCATGACATCCCCAACACGGTGGCCGGGGCCATCTATTCCGCGGTCAGGTTCCCGGAGGTGAAGTTCATGAGCCTGCACGCCGCCGGCGGCCGCCGCATGATGCGGGCCGCCGCGACGGCCTGCCACCAGACGGGAGGGGGGGAGACCCCCCCGTCGCCCGACCACCCCGCCCTGCTGGGGGTCACGGTGCTCACCAGCATGGGCGCCGCGGATCTCCACGAAATAGGCGTGCCGGCGGAGCCTGCCGCTCAGGTGGAACATCTGGCCACCCTGGCCCGGGCGGCCGGTCTCGACGGGCTGGTCTGTTCCCCCCTGGAGGTCGCATCCCTGCGCCGGGCCCTGGGACCGGAGGCTATTCTGGTCACCCCCGGCATCCGTCCCGTCGGGGCCGACACAGGCGATCAGCGTCGTGTCGCCACGCCCCCCGCCGCTCTGGCCGCCGGCGCTTCCCACCTCGTCATCGGCCGACCCATCACGGCGGCGTCATCCCCCCTGGACGCGGCACGCCGTATTCTCGCTGAAATCTCATGAACCTGGCGTGCAGCCGCTGCGGCCGCCGGGAGGCTGCCGCCCACAACCTCGCGTGGCGCTGCCCGTGTGGAGGCCCGTGGCACCTGCAACTCCAGGCACCTTCCCCTGAGCCGATTCCCGGGCAAAGGGGCCTGTGGCGATGGCGCCGCTCCCTGCCCCCCATTCCTGAAGCAGCCGTTGTCAGCCTGGGGGAGGGCGACACGCCCCTGGTGCCTACCTGCCTGGATGGCCGGCAGTTGCTCATGAAATGCGACTTCTGCAACCCCACCGGGTCGTGGAAGGATCGCGGCTGGACGGTGGCGGTCAGCCATCTCAAGGCCATGGGGGTCAGCCACGTCTACGAAGATTCATCGGGCAACGCAGGTGCGTCCCTGGCAGCCTATGGCGGGCGGGCGGGGATGAAGGTTTCAGTTTTCGTTCCCGCCGACAGTCCCAGCCCCAAACGCCGTCAGATTGCCGCCTATGGCGGCGAGGTCATCCCCATCAGCGGCGGCCGCGATGCGGTGGCCGCCGCCTGCATGGAGGCGGCCCGGGACGGGTTTTACGCGGGGCACGCCTGGAACCCATGGTTTCATTGGGGCCCATGCAGCCTTGCCTGGGAGATCGTCGAAGACCTGGGTGGCCGCATCCCCGACGCGGTCGTGATGCCCGTGGGCCAGGGTGGCATCCTCATGGGGCTGTTTCACGGGTTCAAAGCCCTCCATGACGCCGGCCGCATCTCCGTCCTTCCCCGTCTGGTGGCGGCGCAGGCCGCGGCCTGCGCACCGGTGGTCCGCGGTTGGCTGGAGCAGGCTGCGGAGATCCCTTCCGTGGAAGTGGGGCCAACCCTGGCGGATGCCATCCGCACGCCCCGGCCGGTCAACTATGGAGAGATCCAGGAGGCACTGCGCCTGAGCGAGGGCACGGCCCTCGCCGTCTCGGAGGAGGAGATAGCCGCTGCTCACGAAATGCTGGCCCGCAGTGGCCTCCTGGTAGAGCCCACCTCGGCCGTGGCAGCGGCTGCAGCCCTCCGCTATGGCCGGGGGCCACGGGGTGGCGACGAAACCGTGGTGGTGATCCTCACCGGGCTCGGACTCAAAGCCCTGGCGGGCCCGCCGACCGCCTGACGGCCACCCGCACCAGAGCCTGGGGGGCCAGCCGGTTCTCGGTCCTGGCGAAATCGTTCTCCTCCACCAGCGTCAGGAGATCCACGGGCTCCAGGAGACAGATTCCCGCTTCCCGGGCCTCCGCACGCAAGCTCTCCCCTGCCGTTCCCTGGGGCATCCCTTCGGACAGAAAGAGCAGCACCGGTCCATCCACCGGGAGACCCGGCCGAGCGGGCGGCTCGCTGCAATCTTCGGACAGAGCCAGGAGAGCATCGGCGGGCTTGTCCCCGGCGAGAGAGAGCCGGCCGGCAACCCCACCCAGGCTGCTCTCGAAGACGAACATCTCCTCTCTGCCCGCCGGCGACAGTTTCATGCCCAAAAAGGTGGCGAACCACTCGGGCAGACGACGGCCCGGATTGGCCGTTGCCGTGGCCAGTAGATCCCGGCAGCGGTGGAATCGCGCCAGGCGATCCTCCAGCTTCCGTAACCGCTGCCTGGCTTCTTCCCTCTCCTGCAGGAGCGTGCGCTCCTCGGCGAAGAGATAATCAGCAGCACGCTCGCCGCCGGCGCGGAAATCCGCAAGGCCCTCGCTGAGAGAGGCGAAGAACTCCAGGGAACGGCGCCGCGGCTCACCGGGCAACAGCAAGAGTGCGCCCCGCCCTTCCCGGGCTGCCACTCCCGTGAGAAGGCGATCCTCGGTGCGACAGAGAGGCTGCAGCTCACGACGGCTATCCTGGACTTCCAGGTACGATTCGCTGATCCCGAAGCGCCGCAGAAACGGCTCAAACGCGGGCGCCAGAACCTGCAGGCGATCCTCGGGCCCGGGCAGCGCACAGGCTGTAAGGCCAAGATCCGCCAGCACCATTCCCCCCAGTGAGCGGGCCGCCAGTTCCCCGGGCTCGGAGTAATGAGCGAAGCAATCCTGATAGATGAACACCACCGCCGCGCCGGCCGTCACGGCGCGGCGGACGGCCACACCGGCGCGGACGTGAAGTTCAGTAAGGCGATCCGCGGCGGCGCCATCCCGGTCCCAGGGATGGTACGTGTCAAACGGCAGAAGCACGGCATCAAAACCGTCGAAGGAAGGGGATTCGCTCAGGGCCCTCAACTTCAGGTGCAGGGGGCCGCAGGCCACGTTCATCACCTCGGGGAGTTGCCCCGGTCCCCGGGGAAAGCCGTATACGAGTACCTCCATGCTCCACCTCTCCCAGACGCAGCGAGATGGTCGCAGAAAGAGGGCTCAGGACAATTCCAGGCACACCGTCTGCGAGATTCCTGGCTCTTCCATGGTCACCCCGTACATCATGTCGGCCACTTCCATGGACCGCCGATTATGGGTGATGAGGATGAACTGGGTATCGCCGCTGTAAGACCTCAACAAGCGGGTAAAGCGCTCCACATTGACCTCGTCCAGCGCGGCATCTGCCTCGTCCAGGAGGCAGAACGGCGAAGGTCGGTACTTGAAGATGGCAAAGAGCAGGGCAATCGCCGAAAGGGCCTTTTCCCCGCCTGAAAGCAGATTGATGTTCCGTGTCCGCTTTCCCGGCGGCTGGGCGATGATGTCAATCCCGCTCTCGAGAACGTTGTCCGGTTCCTGCAGTTCGATATCGGCCACCCCACCCGCGAACAACTCCTGGAAGATGCGTGCGAAGTCGATCCGGATTGCCTCCAGGGCGGCCAGGAAGCGCTCCCGCGACGTGCGATCGATCTTCTGGATGGTGGCGCGCAGGGAGCGAATGGATTCCTCCAGGTCCTCCTGCTGGGACAGCAGGTAAGCCTGTCGCTCCTCCTCCTCGCCGAATTGATCGATGGCCATCATGTTCACCGGCCCGATGCGCTCACGAATCCCCTCCAGGCGGGTCATTTCCTCGCGCACGGACTCGGCCTCGACCTGGCGATCATCATCGCTGAGGCTGGCGGCCAGTTCCACCGGCAGGCAACCAAACTCGTCGCGGCACTCCTTGACCATGTGCTCGCTGTCCGCCTCTGCCCGCGCCATCTCCAGTTCGCGCTCACGGGTCGCTTCCCGGGCAGCATCCAGGAGGGTGCGCGCCTGACGTGCAGCCTGCTCCACCTCGCTCAGGGCACCACGACTCTCCTGCAGACTCATCTCATCGGCCCGGCACCGCTCCCTGAGGGCCACCACCCGGGTCACCATGTCCTGGCGGCGGCCGGCCAGGGTCGCAATCTCTTCTTCAAGGGTCGTGGCGACTTGTTGGCGCGTGCGACTTTCTTCCTCGTCAGCGGCGGCGCGTTCGAGGAACTCGGCGACCTCGCCCCGCAGGCGATCCGCCTCCTGAGCGAGAGCCGCCAGGGCTTCCCGGCGGGCGGCCGCCGTGGCGCGCTGCTCGGTGCGCTCTCCAGCCAGGGTGTGGATCTCCCGGCGCAGCGCGTCCAGGCGCTGCTGGCAGGCCTGCACGACCTCTTCAGCGGCGCGGCGCTGGCCATCGGCTTCCTGCGCTTCGGCAGCGGCCAGGGCTGTTTCCCGGCGATGTTCTTCTTCCTCGCCGGCCAGAATGGTCTCTTCTTCCTGCAAGACGTCACGCCGGCGAAGGTGTCGGTTGGTGGCTTCCTGAAACCTCTCGTGGAGTGTCTTCTGCTCCACCAGGTCATGGCGAATCCGTTCCAACTCCACCCTACTCTCTTCAGCCAGCCGGCCTGCCGCCATCAGATCAGATTCAGCCGCCGTGCTGGTAGCTTCCATGACCGGCAGTGCCTGGCGCAGTGAAGCCGCCTCCTCGCCGGCTTCCCGCCGCTGCCGATTGCAAGCGAGAAGGCGGGCGCCCTCACCGCGGGAGCCACCCACGACAATTCCGGCTGCGGTGATCCCATCGCCGGCCTGGGTGAGGTACGGACGCCCCGGCTCCAGCCGCCAGCCTTGCACCGCTGCATCCAGATCTTTCACCAGAACAGGATCCTGGAGCGCTGCCGACAGGAGCGCGGCTCGTTCCTCATCGCCCTGGAGAACACTTGACAAACGACCCGGTGTGGCGGCCCTCAGGTCCATGAGTTCACTCACGGCCAGCCGCACGCGCCCCTCTCCGTGCTCCTTTGCACGGGCCACGGCAGCGAGAGCTGCGGCCACATCGGGCACCACGCGTGCCTGAAGCAAGCTTTCTCCCCAGGCACCGGCGGCATCCTCCCAATCGCCCCGGACCTCAATCCCGTCACCCAGCGCCACACCATCGGCCGCACAGGTTTCATTTTCGCGCGTGGCGTGCCAGAGAGCTCCCAGGGCTGCCGCCCGCTCTTCGCAGGATTCCACCTGGCGCCGGGCGGCTGCCAGGGCGTCCCGTGCTTCCTGGGACCGTGCGCTGGCATCTTTCATCTCCCCGGCGTGACGCCGGCATTGATCCTCAGCCCCGGCCACGGTCCGGCTGCTGCCGGTCAACTCCGTCGCTGCCGCCGCCAGGCGCTCCTGATCCTCCCCCAGTTCACGCCGGCACTCTTCCATCTCCCGTTCCAGGCGCTGGCGTTGCTTGCCGAGTCGATGCCCCCGCTCTTCAAACTTGTGGGCCCGGTTGCGCGCCTCACCCAGCCGGCTCACGGCCGCCAGCAGGCCGCTGCGCTCGGCCTCCGCCTCGCGCGCGGCCTCATCGGCCTCGGCCAGGCGAGCCGTGTAGGCCTCTTCGGTCGCAACCACCTTCGTCTCCAGGGACTGGACCTCCATGGCAGCACCGGCCCGTTCCCTCTCCCGCTCTTCGACGGCAGTCAGGGACTCGGCGGCCCGCCGTCGCAGGTCCTCAGCCTGGCGCGCGCAGCGGGCGGACATCTCGGTGGCTTCACGCAGTCTTTCTGCCAGCGCCCGGCGATCTCCGTCCAGGCGCTCCAGGTCACGTTCGCCGGCATGCAGTTCGTCCCTGCGGGCACCGGCATCCTGGCCATCCTCATCGATCCGCTGGCGCAACCCCTCAACCGCGGCATCGTGGTGTGAAGCAGCAGCGGCCAGCCGGGATTCGTCCTCTCGGAGCCGGCTCAGATCCTTCTCCAGAGCGCCCAGCCGCTCAGCCAGAAGAGTGTGATCCAGGGCAAAGAGCAGTCGGCGCTGGTGGCGGAGTTCCTCGGCGTTCCGCCTGTAGCGGCGCGCTTTGGCCGCCTGCCGCTTCAGGGAATTGACCTGGCGGGTCACCTCGGCCACCAGGTCCCGCAGGCGGGACAGGTTCCCTTCCGTATGTTCAAGCTTGAGCATGGCGGTACGCCGGCGCCCTTTGATTCCCAGGATTCCGGCTGCCTCCTCGATCATTTCCTTGCGCTCTTTGGGTCGTGCCGAAAGAAGGGCGCTGATACGGTCCTGCTCGATGACGGCGTAAGTGCGCGTCCCGATGCGCGCCGCCTGCATCAGATCCTGCACATCCCGCAGACGTACTCGCCGGTCGTCAATGCGGTATTCGCTCTCACCACTGCGATAGAGCCGGCGGGACACCGAGATTTCGGTGCCGACCTCGGCGGGCAGGACAAAGGGTGGGCGCGACGTCTTGCCCTGGGCTGTGGCCTCCGGCCCAGATTCCTCCCCGCCGGCTTCCCCCTCGCCTTCGTCCAGGAGAGAACCGTCGCCGGCCATGGATGCGTCTGTGCCGGCATCGCTCCCGATCTCAGGGGCGGCCGCGGCCGCGGCAAATACCTCCGGGCGCGGGTGAAATGTCTCCGATTCGATGGCCTCGACGTCCTGGCCTTTGCCATGGCCGTTGCCATTGCCCCCGACCCAGGTCAGGGTCAGAGCGACCTCGGCCATGGGCAGAGGGCCACGCCGCTCGGAGCCGTTGAAGATAACATCCTCCATCTTGCTGCCGCGCAAGGACTTGTAGGACTGCTCACCGAGGACCCACGAGATGGCATCACTGATGTTACTCTTGCCACAGCCATTGGGCCCGACCACCGCGGTGATACCACCGGGAAAATTGATTTCAGTGCGGGTGTAGAACGATTTGAAGCCGGAAAGATTGAGGCGGGTCAGCTTGAGCACGAGGTTACCGCTCCTCCAGGTGGCGTGGACTGCCGGCGCGTAGAGTACCAGAGACTTCGCCGGCAGGGCAAGCTGGAGCTACTATCCATGGGGGAATGAGACAAGAGCCGGCACTACATGTGGCGGTTCCAGCAGGGGTCAGGACTGCCGGGAAACCAGTAGTTCGGGAAGGGAGATCAGGGCGTCACGGTAAACCGACGGGGGCAACATGGAGGCCACCGCCCGGGCCGTGGCAGCATGCTCCCGTGCCATGGTTCGGGCCCTGCTCAGAGAACCTTCCCGGTGGAGGCCCTCCACCAGG
>JAPUKF010000063.1 GCA_027295805.1 Acidobacteriota bacterium
CAGGCTGGGGCCTCTGGGGCGAGATCACCTCCCAATCCCTGGCGGTCGCCGTGGTGCTGGCCGCCACCTCGTCGTTTCAGATCGTCTTCGGAGAGCAGCTTCCCAAGAGCATCGTCGTGCGCAATCCTTCCCCATGGGCCCTGCGCATGGCGCCGGCCCTGTGGCTGTCCACCTGGGTGCTGACACCGCTCATCGCCTTCCTGGGTGGCTCCGCCAGGGTTCTCCTACGCCTGGCGGGCTTGCCGTCCCGACCGGGGACGCGGCCCCATTCGTCGGCGGAGATCGGCTGGATCGTCACCCAGAGCGCCCATTCAGGTGTTCTCCATCCCGAGCAGAGTGAGCGCCTGCGCAATGCCATCCAGTTTGCCACACGCACGGCCCGTGATGTCATGGTGCCCCGGGTGCAGGTGAAGGCGTTGCCGGTCACGGCCTCCCTGGATGAAATCCGCGCTTACATCACGGCGACCGGCCACAGCCGCATTCCCGTCTACGGGGATGACCTGGACGACGTTCAGGGTGTGTTGCATGCCAAGGAGCTTCTCCTGCGCGCCGGCGGCCCCGGTCCGTCGCCCTCCGTCCGGGAGATGATGCGGCCCCTGCCCATGGTGCCGTGGAGCATGCGGGCCCTGCCGTTGCTGGAGCGCATGAAGGTCGAGCATGCCGGGTTGGCGGTGGTCCTGGATGAGCATGGCGGTACGGCCGGCATCGTATCGCTGGAAGATCTGGTGGAGGAGGTCCTGGGTGAGGTTGAAGATGAATTCGACGTGGCGGCGTCGGACACGGGACAGTTGCCCGATGGCAGGTTGCGCCTGCGGGGAGAAGAGACCCTGGAATGGGTGAATCGCCGCCACGGCCTGCAGCTGACCTCGGAGGAGGCCCACACCCTGGGCGGTCTGGTCATGGAGTGTCTCTCGCGTGTGGCCCGTCCCGGCGACGTTGTCCACCAGGACAATGTTCGTCTGGAAGTGGAACGAGTCAGCGGCCGCCGGGTGGTGACGGTTCTGGTGACGCCCGTGGGCAACGGGCACCGTGACAGCGGTAGGAACACCCCATGATTCCTGCCCTGCTCATGGCCGTGGCGGGGGTGGGCGCTCTGGCCCTGCTCAACGCTCTCTATGTAGCGGCCGAATTCGGTCTCATCGGAACGCGCCGGTCCCGGCTGGAGACCCTGGCCCGGGAGGGCAGCCCTGGAGCGCAGCGCGTGCTGGACACGGTGACCGATTTTTCACGCCTGGATCGCGCCATCGCCACCATCCAGGTGGGCATCACCTGCGCCAGCCTGGGCCTGGGGATGTACGGTGAGCATGCGGTGGCCGAGCTGCTCCGGCCTCTGTTCAGCGGTACCGGAGGATCCGCCGGCGTGGCCCGTCATGGGGCCGCGTCGGTGGTGGCCGTTGTCATCCTGACGCTGGTTCACATGGTGGTGGGGGAGATGGTTCCCAAGACGCTGGCCCTGCAGGACCCAGCCCGGGCAGCCATCTGGACCGAGCGGCCGCTGCGCTGGACAGGCATGGCGCTGCGCCCCTTCGTGCTGTTGCTGGCGCTGTTCAGTCGCGGCCTCATGCGCCTGCTGCGCATCGAGCCCGCCGCCGCGGCTGCCGCGGCCCTGACTCTGGATGAAATCGAGTGGGTGATCGATGAGAGCGGTGCCATGGGCGCCCTGGACAAGGAGCAGGCTCTGCTCCTGGCCAACCTGGTGGATTTCGAGGACCTGCCGGTGCGCAAGGTCATGTTGCCGCGCAACCAGGTGGCGGGTCTGCCCCTGGACGCCACCCGGGAAAGCGTGCGTGCGCTGCTCCAGGCGACCCGGCATAGCCGTTACCCGGTCTTCCGGGTGAGTCTGGACGACGTGGTGGGCTATGTCCATGTCAAGGACCTGATCCATGCCCTTGACGGGGAGGGAGCATTCGACCTGCACCGGCTCTGCCGGCGATTGCCGTACGTCCCCGAGACGGCCTCATGCTCCAACCTGCTGCAGGAGTTTCGCGCCCGGCGAACCCATATCGCGCTGGTTGTGGACGAGCATGGAGGGACCGCCGGCATGGTGACCATGGACGATCTGGTGGAGGAGATCGTCGGGGAAGTGCAGGACGAGTTCGATGCCGAAGAGCCGCCCTTGCGGACCGTGGGGCATGGAGTCGCCATCGCCATGGGAACTCTGCGCCTGGACGACCTGGAGGAGGCCCTGCACCTGGGTCTCGAGGATGATCAGGTTGACACGGTTGCCGGTCTTATCCTGAAAGAGCTGGGACGGATGGCCAGACCGGGGGACGCCGTGGTTCCGCGGGGCGTCACCCTCACGGTGGAGACGGTGGATCGGCTGGCCATCACCCGGGTGCGCCTGGAATGGGAACCCGCCTCTCAGCCGCCCGCGGCTGCCGACGGAGACTGAGCCGGGAGAGTCTCTGGTTCTTCCCCGAGGCAGTCGCTGCCCTGGGATAGGAGCCGGCGCAGGTAGTCGGCCGGAGATGTGGCCCGCCGCTCTGAGCGGGAAAGCCCCTTCCAAGCGAACCGTTCATGCAAGGCGCGAAGAGCGCGGTGGAGATCATCGCCGCAGCGGCTGAGCAGATCGGCGAAGATATCCTGGTCCCCGCCATAGCGCCGCAGGGACAGGATGACGGCGTTGTCCAATTCGCCGGCCGCAAACCATTCATACCCCGCTCCCCGGGAGGGGAGCCGGCGGGCGCGGCGGCGGGCGTCAGCGAAGATCTGCCGGCGGGCAGTGAGCTTCTCCTCCCTGGAGGTTGGGCTGTCATAGAGTGTGGTCAACTCCTGGATGATCTCCTCCAGAAACGTTGCGAAGGTGGCAGCATCCACGGCGCGATCTTCCAGTTGCCGGCAGGTGGGACAGGTGGCATCTTCCCGCTGGCGGTAGAAAAGAAGGGTGCCGCGACGGCCGACAAAGGTGGCCAGCGCTTCATTGAAGTCGGTCTGTCCCTTGATGTACACGAGGCGGTGCGCCGCTTCGTGAAGAACCAGATCCACCAGCTGCGATTCACGGCCCTGTAGCATGGAGGGGCGGATGGGGTCGGCAAACCATCCCAGGGTCGAGAAGGCTCCCGCCGGCCGCACCATGACATCCAGATCCTTGCGCCGCAAGCCGGCGGCGAATCGTTGGGCGTCTTCCCGGTCGTAGTAGCCGCGGTAGGCCACCCGGCCGGCCACGGGGAACCACCAGGTCACAGGTTGGAGGGCATCCCGGGGGCAGGCCGTGACCACCCAGGTGGGATCCGGGCGCACCAGGGAGATGGTCTCGTAGAGATCAGCGGCCGGCAGGTCGAGGTGCTCCACTCCGAACTGCTTGGCGGCTCGAATGGTCTCGATCCCGTGCAGCCAGTCCGGCGGCACCTTGCCGTCGGCGATGGCCTGGTCCACTGGCTGGCGGGCAGCCAGCACCCGTAGGTGGGTCGCCGACTGGCGGGCGACATAGCCCACGGCGCAGCCCGGCAGCAGGACCGCCAGCAGAAGGAGCGCGCCGGCGCCGGCTGCCGTCCAGATGAAACCGCGCGCGAAGCGACCCACCGGTGTGGCCCCTTCCTTAGGGCTGCCTGCCGCGGTCGCGGCGGCCCCCGCCGAAGCCCGAGCGACCCATGACCATGCCGCCGTCCCGGTCCGCTTCCAGACGGACGCGGTAACTCTGGGTGACCGGCATGCAGAAGGTGTTGTCGTCGGCGCAGGCGAAGTAACGGGTGGTGATGCCCAGAGTCACATCGTTGTCGGGGGCCGTGATCTCCACCAGGAACTCGCGGGGATCGGCATCGGCCGGCTCGGTCACCCTGGGTCCCTGTCCCCACGCCGGGGTGATGGTGACCCCTTCCGCACCCTTCACCTCGAATTCCAGCGGGTCGACTTCGTTATTCCAGTGAACGCGGTAGAGAGGGTCCAGATGGAAACCCAGGTACATGGATCCTGAACCGGTCGCCAGCAAGCTCTTGTCGCCTTCGACCCGCAGTTTGGCGAAAAACGGAGCGCCGCTCTTACCGGGGATTGGTTCCAGAAGAAGTGCCCGCATGGAGCCAGGCGGGTTCACACGGGGGACGAGACCCCGGGCGACGGTTGGCGGGGGACCGATCACCGGCATGTCCAGATCTTCCACCAGGGTCGGATTCTCGACCGGCCCGACGAGGCGCTGGAGAACTTCGCGCACCTCGGCCGGCTTGTTCCAGCCATGGCGGGCGACGACGCGCCCCTCCGGGTCGAAGATGAGGTCGGCGTTGGGCACACTTCCCAGCGCATGTCTCACGGCGTTGCTCATCGTGTCGGCGAGCCAGGGGATGCGCGACCCCAGGGTCCGCTCCGCCTCGCGGACGTGCATGAGCCGTTCTTCCATGGAGAACGGCTTGACATACAGATTGTACTCGGGGTGGGCCAGGGCTTTGTACAGGTAATAGAAGCGCACACCTTTGGGACTGTAGTCTCTTTCCACCGTCTCCAGACCGGAGACGTTACGCAGAAAGGCTGGTCAGGTGAGGCAGCCCATGATGAGCACGGTGAGGTGGCCGCGCAGCAGGCTCTGGAGCTGAACCTTTTCGCCCCGGGAGGTGAAAACCTCAAGGTCCGCCGACAGGGTCTCGCCCACGTCCGGTGCGGCCTCCAGGAACCTCGGGGTCACTCTGTTCATGGCCGCTGCCCTGGGATTTTCTTCTTTTTCAGTCGGGGGAGTCCGGGCCGAGACCTGTGCCATGAGGGCCAGCCCCAGGACGGCGGCCACGGCCAGGGCCCCTTTGCGGTTGCTGCCTCTGTCTTGCATGGATTCACCCTCCGGGGAGGTGCAGGATAACATGAGGGGCTTTCGCGCGGGTCCCGGTGTGTGAGACGATGCTTCAGGGTGAGTTTGTTCCCGGTGGAGTTTTCGCGGATAAGCCGCGCGGTCTCTACGATCAGCTTTACGGGCGCATGATGGATCCAATCTATCGCCAGATCCGCGCCGTGACCTTCGACCAGGACCTGGGGCAGACGGGCTGGCTCACAGCCGCGGAACTGAGTGGCTTCGTGAGCCGGTTGCATCTTTCCGCCTCCTGCCGAGTACTGGATGTGGCTTGCGGGTCAGGCGGCGCGTCGGTGCTCATGGCTCATGAGACCGGCGCCCATGTGGTGGGCGTGGATGCCAACCAGATGGCCGTGAAAGTAGCCCTGGAGCGAGCGGCCAGGGAGGTGCTCAACGAGCGTGTTTTGGTCCGAGTGGCGGACGCGTCCCTGCCCTTGCCCTTCGAGGAGCAGTCTTTCGACGCCATCTTCTGCAAC
>JAPUKF010000064.1 GCA_027295805.1 Acidobacteriota bacterium
CCTCCACCGTGGGGGGGGTGATGTTCGGGACGCTCTCCACCGGCAGCACCGGGATCGCCACCAGGCCCACCAGGACGAAGACGATGGCGATGACCAGGGCGAAGACCGGCCGGTAAATGAAGAACTTGCTGAAACCGCCCACGGCTATTCGCCTCCGGAGCCCGTGCTGGGAGTGACCGGCATGCCGGGGCGCGCCTTGAGCAGTCCCGCAAGGATGTAGGTCTCCCCGGCCGCAAGGCCGCTGAGCACCGGGATGGTGCCGTCATCCTGGGGCTGGCCCAGTTCCACCGCCCGTTGCTCGACCATGTTGTCATCGCCGACCACGTAGAGGAACTTGCCGCTCAGATCGGTTCCCACCGCTTTCTCTGCAATGATCACCGCATCTTCCAGCAGGTCGCCCTGGATGGTGACATTCACAAAGAAGCCCGGAAAGATGCGGGCATCCGGATTGGGGAAGATGCCGCGGAGCATGATGGTGCCGGTGCCGGTATCCACGGTGTTATCCAGCGAATCGAGGATACCTTCCACCGCGTGCCCGGTCTCCCGGATGATCAGAGTCGCCGCCGGCTTGGGCCTGTCCGGATTGTTGCCGTCATGCCCGCCGCGCTGTTCGATCATGCGGGCGAAGAGGCGCTCGTTGATCTCGAAGTACGCATAGATGGGGTCGATCTTGCGCACCGTGGCCAGGTCCTGGGCCCCCGGCGTCCCCACCATGTTCCCCAGATCGATCAGGTTGCGGCTCACCATCCCGTCCACAGGAGACTTGACGGAGGTGTAGTCCAGTTCGATGCGGGCGTTTTCCAGATCGGCGCGGGCGCCCATCTGCGCCGCATCAGCCTGATCTCGCTCGGCCCGGGCCCGGGTGACCTCCTGCTGGCTGACCGCATTGGTCTGTACGGCCAGTTCCAGCCGCTCCAGGTCCGACTCGGCCCGGCGCAGCGCAGCTTCCGACGACTTGACGTTGGCCTCAGCCCGGTTCTTGCGCGCAATGAACGGCTCCTGCTCGATGACGAAGAGCAACTGGCCTGCCTTCACGAAGCTGGCCGGCTCGAAGTGCATCTCATCCAGGAAGCCCTGCACCCGGGCCTGGATGACCACCGACGCCACCGCTTCGGTGTTGCCGGTGAACTCGTACACGGTGTGGACATCTCTTACCTGCGATGTGGCCACCGTCACCTCCGGCGGAGGTGGCGGCGCCATCTGGGGAGCCTCCTGGCAACCCGCCATGCCGAGTCCGACCAGGGCAAGGACTGCGAGGCGAGTCAACGGGGTCCGGAGAACTTGCGGCTTCACGGCTGGACTCCTTCACGGTCAGTCTGGGTCGTGGATGGCTCGGCGGTCTGGGCATCGGCGTTCAGGGCCAGGTCCGGCTCCATGGAGTTCGGGTCCCAGCCGCCTCCCACCGCCCGGTACAGGAATATCAGGTCCTGAACCACCAACCCATGGCTCTCGGCCAGGCGATCCTGCCGATCGAACAGCGAGCGCTGGGTATCCAGCACGTTCTGGAAGTCGGTCAGGCCGGCCTTGTACTGGGTCAACACCAGGTCCAGGGAACGCTGCGTGGCATCCACGGAATCACCCAGTCGCCGCAGGCGCTCACGCTCGTTCTGGTAGGCAACCATGGAGTTCTCAACCTCCTGGACAGCGCGTAGCACGGTCTCTTCGTAGCGAATCAGAGCCTGCGTCGTGCGTGCCTCTTCCACCCGGATGCGATTGCGAATGCGTCCCCCTGCGAAGATATTCCAGCGGAAAAACGGCCCCAGACCCCAGGTGAGGCTGGATGAATTACCCAGGTCCGAGAAATCGAGAGCCTCCAGTTGCAGGTTGCCGGACAGGCCGAACGTGGGATAGAGCTCTCCCCGTGCCACGCCGATGAGGGCCGTCTGGGAAGCCAGTTCCCGCTCGGCGGCCCGGATGTCCGGGCGCTGTCGCAGCAGGTCCGCCGGTAGACCCACCGCAACCAGGTCAGGGAGCCTGGGGATGCGGCCGGGGACGCTCCGCAGCTCGCGCTGCAAGGAGCCGGCATGCTGGCCTAGCAGGACCGCCAGCCGATTGTAAGCCAGTTCTAGAGCGGTCTCCAGGACCGGAATCTCGGAGCGGGTGGCTGCCAGGATCGATTCCGACTGGGCGACATCCAGCAATGACACCAACCCGGCCGCGAAGCGGTCCTGGGTCAGTTGCATCGTCTGTTCCTGGGTCTTGATGTTGCCGTGGGCGTAATCGATGCGGTCCTGCAGGGCCCGGATCTCCACGTAGCTCAGGGCCACCTCGGCGAACACGCCCACCAGCACATCCCGGTAATCCTCCACCGAGGCCTCAACGCCGGCGGTGGCCGATTCCACCGAGCGCCGGACGCGGCCCCAGACGTCCAGTTCCCAGGTGAAGCCGGCGCCCAGGTTCCAGATATTCACAGGGCCAGTGCCGGGAGGCACCGGCGCGACACCGGCTTCGCTGAACTCAGCGCGATCATAAGATCCGAACGCATCCACCGACGGTACCTTCTCGCCGGTGGCAATTCCCCGCAGAGCCCGGGCCTCCACGACGCGGTAGAACGATTCCTGCAGGGTGAGATTGCCGGCTCCCGCCCTGCGGATCAGATCATTCAGGACCGGATCTTCCAGCACCTGCCACCATGTCTGGATCGATGATTCACCTTTGGCCAGACCGTCCACGGCTGCTTCATGCCAGGCGTCGGGGAGGTCCGTCTCCTCCGGCGGAACGTAGTCGGGACCGACCTTCCAGCTGCAGGACGAAATGAGAGCCATTGCGAGGGTCAGGGAGAGAATGGCACCAGTGCCCCATCCAGGAGTGTTGTGGTTCATAGTTACCGTCTCAACCTGCTGGTTATCGGGGCACCGCCAGACAAAAACCTGCACGATGAACGACCGGGCACTGTAGGTCGATGAGCGGCATTCTAGCCCAGGCACCGACCCTGAGCAAGGCTCGACTTGCGCCCCTTTTGCTGCTGCGATGGCCTATACTGGGTAACCTTAACTACGGGACCGGGAGGTTAATATGAGGTTTGCAGCGCTTGTGCTGGTGGCTCTTGCCCTTACGGCGGCACCCGCCTTCGGCCAGAAGATCTACATCGACTACGACAAGGACTACGATTCCAGTCACATCAAGACGTTCGCCTGGCGGGCGACAGAGGATTCGTCAGTGGCGGCAGCCAATCCACTGCTCCACTCACGCATCCTCAACGGGATCGAGCACTACATCACCATGAATGGCACGCTCGAAGTGGAGAGCGACCCGGATGTGTGGGTCACCTATCATGCCAATTCCAGAGAGGAAGTGGTGTTCAACACGTCGAGTTATGGCTATGGCTACCCCGGTGGGTGGCATGGCGGTTATGGCGGCTACTACGGCAGGGGCTACTACGGCGGGGGTTACTACGGCGGCGCCAGTTCCGTCTCCACCGTAAGCACCTACCAGCGCGGCACCCTGATCGTGGATGTCTGGGATGCCAAGTCCAATGAGCTGGTCTGGCGAGGTATCGCGGAGAACATCACCATCTCCGACAACCCTAGCAAGATGATGAAGCGCATCGACAAGGCGCTGGACAAGATGGTCAGGGCGTGGCAGAAGATCAAGAAAAAGGCCGCTAAAGAGCGCGCCAAGTCCTGATTGGGGTCACGCCGGTTCGGAGCCGCGAGCCGGCCGCTGCCGCAAGAGCCGCATGAAGAGAATGGCCACGAGCAGCAGCGTGCCCGCCAGGATGATGACCAGAATCAGGGCACGGAAAAACAGGCGGTCGGCCAGGTGGGTGAAACGGTCGAACGCGGAATCGACGGTGGCCTCAAGCATCTGCTCCAGTTGGCCCATGGTCGCGACGCGCTCCTCCTGAAGCCGTTGCAGCGCCACCTGGGTCTGCGCCTCCATGGCATGAACAATTGCCTGGCGCTCAAGCTGGAGGGCGGTGATGGTGTCCAGGCGCTGCCGGTCGAGTTCGTTCATGCTGTGGCGGGTCAGATCATCCAGCTCTCCCATAGTCGCTTCGCGCTCCGTGGTGATCACCTGGAGCGCGTCGGCGACACTTTGCGCGAACAATTCGTGGGACTCTGCGAGTGATTCCACGGCGAGGAAGGCGTCGTCCAGGGGATCTTTCCGCAGCATACGCATGGCGGTGAGTTCCGCATGCCAGCGTGCTTCTCTGGGGAGGTGCGCGGCGTAGAGGGTCATCCTCTTGGACAGGTCGTCGAGGGCTTCGTTGATCCCGCCGATTGCGGCCCCCGCTCCTGCCTTGCGTCCCAGCCCGAACTGCGTCCACAGATCCTCATCGGAATCCCTGAGGAAGAGCTGGTCACGGATGGGATGCGCGGCCACGAATTTGGCGATGGCCTCTCTTGCGGTGGCGGGATCACCGGACAAGGTGAGCGAATTCCCCAGGAGCCAGACGTCACGGTTGAGCGACTCGGCGGCCTCGATGGCGATGGGCTGGTGTGGGCCGAACAGGTCCGAGCCGGCACCGTCGCGGAAGTATGCAACCATCTGGCCGCACAGCACCGCCATGTCCATCAGGCCGGCCAGAGGGTCCGTTTTGAACCCGGCACGGTGCACCTCGGTGATCGCTTCCAGCTTCCAGAGAAGAGCCCGTTCTCGCACCTCCGGGTCCTGGGTTGACTCCATGATCGTGTCGGCGGCGCTCTCCACCACCCTGGCGAAGCGGTCTGCGAAGTCATAGACTTTCTGGCGCAGTTGCATGGCGGTCAAGTCGACCAGGTCCGGGGCCTGCTGCATGAGGGGTGATTTTGTGGGAGTCTTGATGCAGCCCGCCATGGCCAGGACGAGGCAGGCTGCGCCCAGCAACACAACCCGCATTCCAGTTCGGTGGCGGGACGATTCTCTCATGGGTTCGCTCTCATGATTCTTCCAGTCGGGGTCGCAGGATTCACAGCAGCCTGCTAGTGGATGGTGGGTGTTCCTTCGCCGCCGCCACTGGTCTTATGCTCGCTCAGTCTTTCCAGCTCGCTGCGCAGGACATGGGTGACCGCCTGGCTGCGCTCCAGCACGTCGTCAACGTCCAGCAACTCCTGCTTGATGACGGACGGCAGATCCAGGTGTGCCGAGAGAGTATTGACCAGAGCGTGGAAAGGAGCTGAGCGTGCTCCTTCCAGGGCCAGTGATTGGCATCCCGTGATCTCCGCCACCAGGAGTCCATAAGCCCCCAGGAGGTCGTTGCGGGCCTCCAGCATCTCCGCACAACCGTCGGCCGGAAGCCGTTCCGGCAGCAAATCAGCCCGTGCCATCCGGTACGGCCGGTGGGCTTCGTATTCGTCGAGTCGCACCCGCGCCAGCCCCGCCAGGCGAATATTGAAGCGGCCTTCCGGTAGATTCGTCACCTCCAGCAGGCGTCCCGCGCAACCGACGGTGTGGATGGGAGGGTTGTCGCCGTCATGGGCTTCCCAGCCCGGCTTGAGCAGGGTGAGCGCCAGCACGCCCTCACCGGCGAGCACATCCTGAATCATCTGGCGATAGCGGGGCTCGAAGATGTGCAGGGGAACCACCGTCCCGGGAAAGAAAACCAGGTTGGGCAGGGGAAAGATCGGGACCTGGTGCGGCAGGGACAGGTTGTCGGGTGGTGGATGCCACATCAGGAGGCGAGATCTTCGGGGCGATGATTGGCGGCATGATACGAAGAGCGGACAAGTGGCCCCGCTTCAACATGCCAGTAGCCCATCTCCCGGCCGGCCCGGGCCAGATCCGTGAATTCATCAGGATGGGCGTAGCGGGCCACGGGCTGCTGTGCCGCTGAAGGTTGCAGGTACTGGCCGATGGTCAGGATCTCGGCTCCATGGGCATGGATTTCGCGCATGCTTTCCAGAATTTCCTCCCGAGTTTCGCCCAGGCCAAGCATCAGGTTGGATTTGACCCTGAGAGGGCCGTGGTCGCGGCGGGCGGCGGCCTGTTCGAGAACCGCCAGGGAGTGCTCATAACGTGAGCCCGGCCGCACCGTGCGGTAGAGACGCGGGACCGTCTCCACGTTGTGGGCGAAGACGTCGGGTCGCTCATCCAGAACCTGCTCGAGGGCCTGGCCCTTGCCCTTGAAGTCGGGCACCAGTATCTCCATGCGCGTCCGGGGATTCACTCTCCGCACGGCGCGCATGACCGCGACCCAGTGACCCGCGCCGCCGTCGGGCAGATCGTCCCGATCCACCGAGGTGAGGACGGCATGGCGCAATCCCATGCGGCTGATCGCCTCGGCCACCCTGCCAGGCTCCGCCCCATCAGGCGCCTGGGGCCGGCCCGACCCCACCGAACAGAAGCTGCAGCGGCGTGTGCAGGTATCTCCCAGGATCATCAGGGTGGCGGTGCGCTCATTCCAGCACTCATAGATATTGGGGCAGCGCGCCTCCTGGCAGACCGTGCTCAGGGACAGGTCGGAAACCATGTTATTGACGGCGTGAAACTCGGGGCCGGTGCGCAGGCTGATGCGGAGCCAGGGCGGTTTGGGGACGCGTCGCTCTTTCCTGGTGCTGGCTGCGGGAAGTTGTGTGCCGGAATCGGTTGAGGCCATCAGGATGCTTCCTTGAGCGTCGATCGTACCATTTCGCGCTGGTAAACCTCCCCGAAATGGTGGGCGGCGCAGGCGGCGACTTCTTCAAGAGGAACGGACCGATCCAGCAGGCGCGCCAGCGAGGTCACCCCCCGGCCGCGGATACCGCAGGGAACGATGAGATCGAACCATGAGAGATCGGTCTCCACGTTGAGCGCAAAGCCGTGGGATGTCACCCAGCGGCTGATACGCACCCCGATGGCGGCCAGCTTGTCCATGCCGACCCAGACACCTGTCAGGCCCTGGACGCGGGCGGCAACCACGCCGTAGTCAGAGGCCGTCCTGATGAGGACATCTTCCAGATCCCTGATGTACCGGTGCACGTCGCGGCGGTCCGGATTCAGATCCAGGACGGGGTAGCCGACCACCTGGCCGGGACCATGAAACGTCACGTCACCCCCGCGCCCGGTCTGGAACAGTTCCACGCCCTTCTCCTTGAGAACGGCAGGGCTGAAGTGAACGTTGTCACGCGCAGCGCTGCGGCCGAGGGTGATCACAGGCGGGTGCTCCAGCAACAGCAGGGTGTCGTCGGCGGTGCCGGCCTGGCGCCGGGTGACCAGGGCGCTCTGCAGATCGAGGGCCTCCTGGTAGGGGACGCGCTCCAGCCAGTCCCAGCGACAGGTGCGGGCGGGCCGGGTCACGGCAGGTCCGGCTGCGGCGTCGCAGCGTGCCGCCGTCCGCTGGCGGGAGAGCGGGCCAGGAGGGTCAGGTCGAGGACGGCATGAGCAGCCATGCCCGGGAGAAGACTGCCGCTGAGGAGCAGAGGGACAGCCAGCACAAACCCCAGCACGCCGGCCCGCAGCATGCCCATGACATTCTGATAGCCGTGCCCCAGCCCAAAGGCCAGGGCTACCAGGGCTGCGGCCAGCCATGGCCCCCACGGGCCATCCAGGCCGGGCAGGCGCATGAGGCTGGTCAGAGCGATGCCGCGGTAGATGAATTCCTCGGTGACACCGGCGGTGAGGGCCAGGCCGATGAACAGCCAGCGCTCGCCGCGGGTCTCGGGGATCAGGTGCAGGACATCGGGGCTTTCACCCCGGCGCAGGAGCTTGAGCAGCAGGCCGAACAGGCCCAGTCCCAGGAGCAGCATGGCCAGGGTGCCGGCCGACCAGGCCACGCCAGCCACCGGGGGAAGGCCGATCAACCCGACCTGGGCGGGTGAAGTGTCCTGCTCCCACCAGAGAACGGCCGCGCCGGCCAGCGCCAGGAGCCAGGACGTGGTCATGCCGCCCCGGTAAACCACCGTCCGGGGCGTCTTGCGCAGAAGACCGCTGGCAGCCAGCCGCCAGGCCATGACAGGGGCCGCCACCAGGACCAAGAGCGTGTAGGCCCACACCATGGGCGTCAGTCGAGACCCTCGAAGCGGGCTTCTTCCAGGCGGCGCTTGAGGTCGGCCATGAACTGGTCGGCCACGGCGCCATCCACAAGCCTGTGGTCGAATCCCAGAACCAGGGTGCACATGGTGCGGATGGCGATGGCGTCTTCGCGGACCACGGCGCGCTTCTCGATGCAGCCGACTCCCAGGATGGCCACTGTGGGCTGGGGGATGATGGGAGTGCCGAAGCGGCCGCCGAAGCCCCCGGGATTGGTGATGCTGAAGGTGTTGCCCGCCACTTCCTGGGGCTTGAGCTGCTTGTTGCGGGCCCGGGTGGCCAGGTCGAAGGTGGATCGGGCCAGCCCCACCAGAGAGAGGGCGTCGGCTCCGGCGATGACCGGGACGATGAGTCCCCAGTCCAAAGCCACGGCGATGCCTAAGTTGACATCGCGGTGATAGACGATGTCATCGCCGTCCATGCTGGCGTTGAGGATGGGGAAACGCCGCAGGCTGTCCACTGTTGCCTTCTGGATGAATGGCAGCCAGGTGAGATTGAACCCTTCACGCTGTTTGAATTCTGCCTTATGGCGGTCCCGCAGGCGGCCCAGCCGGGTCAATTCCACGTCAAAAACCGTATGGACATGGGCAGCCGTCTGCTTGGCCTGCACCATGTGATGGGCGATCTTCTTGCGCATCACAGACATGGGCTCGCGCAGGTCCCGTGCCGAACCGAAGGCCACTGGCGAGGGGCCGAAGGCGGGTGCGGCCGG